>NZ_JBMDWU010000180.1:0-4945 GCF_048594385.1 Micromonospora sp.
GGCCAGGCGGTTCCGCTGGACGACTTCGACTTCGGGTCGTACCGCTGAGCACCAGCTGACGAGGAAGGCCCCCGGCGTCGCGCCGGGGGCCTTCCTCGTTTCGGGCCGGTGTCGGTCGGCACGTGTCCGGTACGGCCGGCGGCCGGGCATGATGGTGGGCATGACGACCGCAGCGGGGCAGGTGCCGTTGGCGTACCAGCCACCACGTCATCCGCTCGACCCCGACCCGGTACGCGCCACCAAGGCACGGGCCGTTTTCGCGCTCGGGTTGATCGGGGCGCTGACCGGGCTCTTCGTCGGCGGGGTGGTGCCCGCCACGATCGCCCTCCAGTTGGCCCGGCAGGCCCGCCGGGAGGCGTACGCCTCGGGTGGGTTCCTCACCGGCGCGGCCTGGCTGCGGCGGGGGGAGCGGCTGGCGCGGGTGGGCCTGGTGCTGGTCGCGGTCGCGGTGGTGACGTTGGTGGTGATCGGCGTGGTCCGGCTGGCCGGTTCCCCGTACGGGCAGGACTTCGCCCCGAACGTCGACTGACCCGTCGGGGTGATGATCCGGCAGGGGGCACCCGCTGTGCGCGGCGGCGGTAGCCTGGCCGGTGTCCGTCGCGTGACGGTGGACCCACATCGCGACAGGAGGACCCCGTGACGGAACCGGCGCCGCCGTCGGGAGGCGACCCGGGCCGACCGCCCGCCGGCTCCCCGGAGCCGGCCGCGCCCGGCACCGACGCCGGAGCGAACCGCCCACCCGACCCGTGGGCCGCGGGCCCGTGGGGCGCGCCGTCCGAGCCCGGCCCGGTGCACGGTGCCGGCATCCCGCCGGAGGCCACCCCCCTCGGGTACGCCCCTCCGCCGACGTCCGGGGCCGGCGGCACACCGTCGGGTGGCGGGCCGGCCGGCGCTGTTCCGTTCGGTGGTGGTCCGTCGGGTGGTGGGCCGTTCGGCGGTGGGTCACCGTCGGGTGGCGGGCCGTTCGCCGGGGTCGGGGGACCGCCCGCCGGGCCGTCGCCGTATCCCGGCCCTGGTGCGGCGTACCCCGGGACAGGCGCGCCCGGGGCGTACCCGGGACAGCCGGCGGCCGGGACGGGCTGGCCGGCGCCGTCGGGGCACGGGCACGGACCGCTGCCCCCACCGCCACCGGACGCCCCGCGCGCCCCCAAGCGGGTCGACGCCGTGCCGGGCCCCCCCTTCGGGGTGGTGCACCTGGACGTGCCGGCGGTCACCTCCGGGCCGGCGGTGGGCTCGTTGATCGCCGGCATCGGGTCGATTCTGGTGTCGTTCCTGGTGATCTGCTTCGGCGTCGGGGGAGCGCAGCTCGGCGGGGCCTGGGCGGCCGGTGCGTTCACGGTGCCGGGGGTGCTGGCCGGTGCGGCGGCGATCGTCGCCGGGCTGCTGGCCCGCCGGCAGATCCGCCGGGCCGCGCCACCGCCGGCGGTGCGGTTCACCGGCCGGGGGCTGGCGACGGCCGGGATCAGCTGCGGTGGCGTGGGGTTGGTGCTCAGCCTGCTGGGCCTGGGGCTGGCGTTGCTGGTGCAGTTGGCGTGACCCCCGTCGCCCGGGGGTGACGGGCTGCGGCGCACGGCAGCCGGTACACTGGACAGCCTAGGGGCCCGTCACGGGCGAGCAGGCAGGGCGCAGGGCGCGACCGACGGGGATCTGAGACCCGGCGGACCAGCCCGTTTTGACCTGCGAGGCTGTGGTAGGTACTCTTTCCCCTTGCGCCCGGGCATGCCCGGGCGACTCGTGCGTGCGCGGGATCCGGATTGATCCGGAGATCGAGCGGCCGTACGACACAGTCGACAGGACCCGGCGGGCGGACGACCACGCGCCGGTGACAGAAGCCGGTGCCACCCGCGCGAGCGACGGCACCGGGACCGCGAACCGGGCGACACACCCGACCGCGGGTACCGGGACCGCCGCGAGGTGGATCCGGTCGGAATGTAGGAGAGTCGGCCATCAGGTCGGCTAACGAGCAGACGGCGCGGTCGCGTGACGCGGCCGAAGGGAGCGGAGAAACCCGGTGCCCACCATTCAGCAGCTGGTCCGAAAGGGCCGCCAGGCCAAGACGACCAAGACCAAGACCCCGGCGCTGAAGGGATCCCCTCAGCGGCGCGGTGTGTGCACCCGCGTGTACACCACCACCCCCAAGAAGCCGAACTCGGCGCTCCGCAAGGTCGCGCGTGTCAAGCTCAGCAGCCAGATCGAGGTGACCGCCTACATCCCGGGCGTGGGTCACAACCTCCAGGAGCACTCGATCGTGCTCGTTCGCGGCGGCCGGGTGAAGGACCTCCCCGGCGTGCGTTACAAGATCGTCCGCGGTTCGCTGGACACCCAGGGTGTCCGCAACCGCAAGCAGGCGCGCAGCCGGTACGGCGCGAAGAAGGAGAAGAGCTGACATGCCGCGTAAGGGACCCGCTCCGCGGAAGCCGCTGGTCGCTGACCCGGTGTACAACTCGCCGCTGGTCACCCAGCTGGTCAACAAGATCCTGATGCGCGGTAAGCGTCAGCTCGCCGAGCGCATCGTGTACGCCGCCCTGGAGGGCTGCCGCGAGAAGAGCGGCACCGACCCGGTCGTCACCCTCAAGCGCGCGATGGACAACGTCAAGCCGACCCTGGAGGTGCGCAGCCGCCGGGTCGGTGGCGCCACCTACCAGGTGCCGGTCGAGGTCCGTCCGGCCCGGGCGACCACCCTCGGTCTGCGCTGGCTGGTCACGTACTCCAAGGCCCGCCGCGAGAAGACCATGGTCGAGCGGCTGATGAACGAGCTGCTCGACGCGAGCAACGGTCTGGGCGCCGCCGTCAAGCGGCGCGAGGACACCCACAAGATGGCGGAGTCCAACAAGGCCTTCGCGCACTACCGCTGGTAACAGCCTGGTTCCGGCGCCGGACCGGCGCCGGAACCGCCACCGGTCGAGTCGAGACGACGATAAGTAGGGATTGAAGTGGCCGCCGCAGACGCGCTCGCCAACGTACGCAACATCGGCATCATGGCGCACATCGATGCCGGTAAGACCACGACCACCGAGCGGATCCTGTTCTACACCGGAATCACCTATTAGATCGGTGAGGTCCACGAGGGCGCTGCCGTCATGGACTTGATGGTGCAGGAGCAGGAGCGTGGTATCACCATCACCTCCGCTGCCACCAAGTGTGAGTGGAAGGGCCACACGATCCAGATCATCGACACGCCCGGTCACGTCGACTTCACGGTCGAGGTCGAGCGGTCGTTGCGGGTGCTGGATGGTGCGGTCGCGGTCTACGACGGCGTGGCCGGCGTGGAGCCGCAGACGGAGAACGTCTGGCGGCAGGCCGACAAGTACCACGTCCCGCGGATGTGCTTCGTCAACAAGCTCGACCGCACGGGCGCGGACTTCTTCCGCTGCGTTCAGATGATGATCGACCGGCTCAACGCCACCCCGCTGGTGCTCCAGATCCCGATCGGGCTCGAGGGCGACCACATCGGTGTCGTCGACCTGATCGGCATGCGCGCCCTCACCTGGCGCGGGGAGACCCAGAAGGGTGAGGACTACGCCATCGAGGAGATCCCGGCCGACCTGGCCGACTCCGCGGCGGAGTGGCGCGAGAAGCTGATGGAGACCCTGGCCGACGTCGACGACGCGGTGATGGAGAAGTACCTGGAGGGCGAGGAGATCTCCGTCGAGGAGATCAAGGCCGCCATCCGGCGGGCCACCATCGCCAGCAAGGCCAACCCGGTGCTGTGCGGCTCGGCGTTCAAGAACAAGGGCGTGCAGCCCATGCTCGACGCCGTGGTCGACTTCCTGCCGTCGCCGCTGGACGTGCCGGCCATCGAGGGCACCGCGACCGACGGTGAGACGCCGTTGCAGCGTAAGCCGTCGAAGGCGGAGCCGTTCTCCGGCCTGGCCTTCAAGATCCAGACCGACAAGCACCTCGGCAAGCTCACCTACGTCCGGGTCTACTCGGGCGTGGTCGAGACCGGTAACCAGGTGGTGAACTCCACCAAGGACCGCAAGGAGCGGATCGGCAAGATCTACCAGATGCACGCCAACAAGCGGGAAGAGCGCGGCTCGGCCCAGGCTGGCGACATCATCGCGGTGCAGGGTCTCAAGCAGACCACCACCGGTGACACCCTCTGCGACCCGGCGAACCCGGTCATCCTGGAGTCGATGACCTTCCCCGAGCCGGTCATCGAGGTCGCGATCGAGCCGAAGACCAAGGCCGACCAGGAGAAGCTCAGCACCGCCATCCAGCGGCTGGCCGAGGAGGACCCGACCTTCCGCGTCAAGCTGGACGAGGAGACCGGTCAGACGGTCATCGCCGGCATGGGCGAGCTGCACCTGGACATCCTGGTCGACCGGATGCGCCGCGAGTTCAACGTCGAGGCGAACATCGGCAAGCCGCAGGTGGCGTACCGTGAGACGATCCGCCGCAAGGTGGACAAGATCGAGTACACCCACAAGAAGCAGACCGGTGGCTCCGGCCAGTACGCCCGCGTCATCGTGAGCATCGAGCCGCTGCCGCTGGACAACGAGTCGCCGACCTACGAGTTCGCCAACGCCGTCACCGGTGGCCGCATCCCCCGGGAGTTCATCCCGTCGGTGGACGCCGGTGCGCAGGACGCCATGCAGTACGGCATCCTGGCGGGCTTCCCGCTGGTCGGTGTCAAGCTGACCCTGCTGGACGGCCAGTACCACGAGGTCGACTCGTCCGAAATGGCATTCAAGATCGCCGGTTCGATGGTGATGAAGGAGGCGGCCCGCAAGGCCGACCCCGCGCTCCTCGAACCGATGATGGCCGTTGAGGTCACCACTCCCGAGGAGAACATGGGTGACGTCATCGGCGACCTCAACTCCCGTCGCGGCATCATCCAGGCGATGGAGGAGCGCAGCGGCGCCCGCATCGTGAGGGCCCTGGTGCCGTTGTCGGAGATGTTCGGCTACGTCGGCGACCTGCGGTCGAAGACCCAGGGCCGGGC
>NZ_JBMDWU010000181.1:0-8911 GCF_048594385.1 Micromonospora sp.
GTCGCGCCGGGGTGGGGGGGGGTCCTGGGCCGCCTCGCCCCCCCACATCCGACCCCCCCCGGGGTACTGTGGCCCCGCCCCCCCCGCGCCGGGTGGCGCCGCCCCGCCGTGGTCGACCGACCCGACGTCACCGACACGGTAGCAACCGGTTACGCGCGGCAGTGTCCCGTCGGTGGGAGCCTGGCGGCCGGCGGTGCCGCTGTCCGGTCCTCGACGCTCCCCGATCAGGGTCGGGGGTTGCCGGGCGACCCCCGAGCGTCCATTATGCTCACAGCGCGTATCGGCAACGACGCCCTCGGTAGTCGCGCACTCCGTGAGTGAAGGGAATCCCGCGTGAACTGGATCGCCCGGACGGGCCTGCCGCTGCGGCGGCGGGGCCCGGGAACGACCACCCCCCTGCGCGCCGTTCTGGCCGCCCTCGCCGTCCTGGTCGCGGGGGTGGCCGCCACGTTCACCGTCGCCACGCCGGCCAGCGCCGCGACCACGACGATCTGCAAGAGTTCCCCGATCCCCGCCGGCTACGTGATCGTGGCGGAGGGGTCGTCGGCGTCCTGCCCCTACAGCTTCCCCAACACCTGGACCATCACCACGCCGTCGACCACCTCGACCACCGTCGTGTGCAAGGTCTCCACCATCCCGCCCGGCTACGTGATCCTGGCGGAGGGGTCGTCGGCGTCCTGTCCGTACAGCTTCCCCAACACGTGGACCATCAAGATCCCGCCGACCGGCTCGGCGAGCGTGATGTGCAAGGCGTCCACCCTGCCGTCCGGTTTCGTGATCGTCGCGCAGGGCTCGTCGGCGTCCTGCCCGTACAGCTTCCCCAACACCTGGACCATCACCACCCCGTCCACCACGGGCATCACCGTCATCTGCTCGGCCTCGCCGATCCCCGCCGGTTATGTCGTGGTCGGCACCGGCTCGTCGGCGTCCTGCCCGTACAGCTTCCCGAACACCAAGAGCATCAGGCTGCCCTGACGGGCGGGCTCGGGTTGCGGCTCCGGACGGGGCCGTGGCCCGGCTCACCGCCGACGCCGAGCCCCGCGCGTCGCGTCGGCCCGTCGCGGGTGCGTAGAGTTCCCGGGTCGGGCCGGCGGTCGGCCCCGGACGCGAGGGCGGGACGATAGCGGACATGACGGTGGACAACGTCGGACAACCGGTCCCCGACGCCGGCACCCCCGGCGTCGACCAGGACGAGCTGGCGGTCGCGCTGCGGGTCTTCGCGGCGCTGGAGTCGCTGCCCAGCGACCACCCGGACGTGGTACGGGTGCAGCGCGCCACCGCCCGGCTGTTCAAGATGGTGAAGCAACGGCGACGCGAGGAACGGCGGGACGCCGTCCTGGCGCACGACCGGGCCGTGACGGCCGCCACCGCCACCGGCGCCCCGGGGCGGATCGACGACGAGACCAAGGGCATCCCGCTGGCCTCACCCACCGCCGGGGACACCGCCGGAACGCTGATCAACCCGCGCGGCTGCTACATCTGCAAGACCCGGGACCGCCAGGTGGACGCGTTCTACCACCAGCTCTGCCCCGACTGCGCCGCGCTCAACCGGGAACGCCGCGACGCACGGTGCGACCTGACCGGGCGGCGGGCCCTGCTCACCGGGGGCCGCGCCAAGATCGGCATGTACATCGCGCTGCGCCTGCTGCGCGACGGTGCGCACACCACGATCACCACCCGGTTCCCGCACGACGCGGTCCGCCGGTTCACCGCCATGCCCGACAGTGCCGACTGGCTGCACCGGCTGCGCGTGGTCGGCATCGACCTGCGTGATCCCGCCCAGGTGGTGGCGCTTGCCGACTCGGTCGCCGCGCAGGGCCCGCTGGACATCCTGATCAACAACGCCGCGCAGACCGTCCGCCGCACCCCCGGCGCGTACGCCCACCTGGTCGCCGCCGAGTCGGCGGCACTGCCCGAGGGACCGCTGCCGGAGCTGCTCACCTTCACCGGTGGCCGGGGCGTCACCCTGGCGCTGCCCGAGGGCACCCTGCCGACACCCACCATCGCCCCGCACGCGCTGACCGCACTGGCGTTGACCGGCCGGTCCGCCACGCCGGAGCGGATCGCCGCCGCCACCGCCGTGGACGCCGGTGGGCTCGCCCCCGACCTGGGGGACACCAACAGTTGGGTGCAGCGGGTGCACGAGGTCGACCCGGTCGAGCTGCTCGAGGTGCAACTGTGCAACGTGACCGCCCCGTTCGTGCTGGTCAGTCGGCTCCGGCCGGCGTTGGCCGCCGCGCCGACCGGGCGGGCGTACGTGGTGAACGTGTCGGCGATGGAGGGGCAGTTCGCCCGGGGTTACAAGGGGGCGGGGCATCCGCACACCAACATGGCGAAGGCGGCGCTGAACATGCTCACCCGCACCAGCGCCGAGGACATGCGCGCCGACGGCATCCTGATGACCAGCGTCGACACCGGGTGGATCACCGACGAGCGCCCGCACCCGACGAAGATGCGCCTGGCCGACGAGGGGTTCCACGCCCCGCTGGACCTGGTCGACGGGGCCGCCCGGGTGTACGACCCGATCGTGCGTGGCGAGCGGGGCGAGGAACTGTACGGCTGCTTCCTGAAGGACTACGCGCCCTGCGCCTGGTGAGCGGCACGGGGCAACCCCGGCCCGGGACGCGATCCGCCGCGTCAGGCCACCCGGGGGACCGGCAGCATGCCCCGGTGGGCGGTGCCCGAGATGTCGCCGGTCTGGTCGACGGCCGGTGATCTCGGCGCGACCGGGGCGGTAGCGTCGAACGGCCCGGATGGCCCGCCGGCGGGCGGGACGGCCGGCAGCACCGTGGTCGGGGTGGACGACGCCTCGATCTCGGCCAGCACGGCGCGCAGCCGGGACACGTCGTCGAGGGCCATCCGGAACGACCCCCGGCAGGTCGTTCCGCTCCACAGGGACAGCACCACCGCTGCCCGCTCCGGGTGGTAGCTGACCCGCATCGTCCGGTCGTCGCCCCGCGTGTCGGTGAACAGGTCACCGAAGCTGGGCATCGGCAGTACCTCTCCCATCGGTCCAGCATGCCCGAGCCGACGGCGACCGGGAAGCCCCGACGGATCAGTCGGGCAATCGGGGCGTTTCCCGGTCGGGCCGGGTGGCTCGGCGTCCCCGCAGGAGGGAACCGCGTCAGCCCTGGGCGGTGGCCGAGGGGAGTGCGCTGCCGCCCCGGGGCGCCTCGCCGGCCATCAGTCGGGCGATCTCCGCCCGGTCGGCCGCCGACGGCAGCCCCCACTGCGGTTGGTAGCCGTAGACCTCCCGCAGGGGGCGGGCCGAGGTCCGGCCGTCGAGGATCTCGATGGCGTCGGTGTCGATCAGCCCCGGGTGCTCGACCCCGCACGCCTCGGCCACCTTGACCAGGTCCCGGCGCAGGGTGCCGATGTAGTTGGCCGCCCGCACCGACTTGCGGGCCGGGTCCAGGCCCCGGGCCAGCCAGGCGTTCTGGGTGGCCACCCCGGTGGGGCAGGTGTCGGTGTGGCACTTCTGCGCCTGGATGCAGCCGATCGCCAGCATCGCCTCCCGGCCCACGTTGACCAGGTCGCAGCCGAGCGCGAACGCCACCACCGCGTTGTCCGGCAGGCCCAGCTTGCCCGCGCCGACGAAGACGGTCTGCTCGTGCAGCCCCCGCTCGGCGAAGGTGCGGTAGACCCGGGCAAAGCCCTGCTGGAACGGCAGCGACACCGAGTCGGTGAAGATCAGCGGTGCGGCGCCGGTGCCGCCCTCGCCGCCGTCGACGGTGACGAAGTCGACGCCCCGGCCGGTGTCGCGCATCAGCGTGGTCAGCTCCTCCCAGAACCCCAGGTCGCCGACTGCGGACTTGATGCCGACCGGCAGCCCGGTCTCGGCGGCCAGCAGCTCCACCCAGTCCAGCAGGCTGTCGCAGTCGGAGAACTCGGCGTGTCGCGACGGGCTCACGCAGTCCTGTCCGGCGGTGATCCCCCGGGTGGCGGCGATCTCGGCGGACACCTTCGCCCCGGGCAGCAGCCCGCCCAGGCTGGGCTTCGCGCCCTGGCTGAGCTTGATCTCCAGGGCCCGCACCGGTGCCCCGGCGACCAGGTCGCGCAGCCGGGCGAGGTCGAACCGGCCCCGGGCGTCCCGGCAGCCGAAGTACGCCGTACCGAGCTGGAAGACCAGCTCGCCGCCGTGACGGTGGTACGGCGACAGACCGCCCTCGCCGGTGTTCTGCAGGCAGCCGGCCAGCGCCGCCCCCTGGTTGAGGGCGGACACCGCGTTGCCGGACAGCGAGCCGAAGCTCATCCCGGAGATGTTGACCACCGACCCGGGGCGGAACGCCTTCGCCCGGCCGCGTGGCCCGCCGAGCACCTTGGCCGCCGGCAGCCGTACGTCGTGCCCGGCGGCCGGAACCGACGACGGGACGGTTCGGGCGAACGTGCGGTGTTTGATGATCGGGTAGCCGGGGCTGCGTTCGACGTCGTTGTCGGTGCCGAACCCGAAGTAGTTGTTCTCCTGCTTGGCCGAGGCGTAGATCCACCGCCGCTGGTCCCGGGTGAACGGGCGTTCCTCGTCGTTTCCGGCGACGATGTACTGCCGCAGCTCCGGACCGATCGCCTCCAGCAGGTAGCGGGCCCGCCCGACCAGCGGGAAGTTGCGCAGCAGCGCATGGTCACGTTGGAGGACGTCCCGGGCGGCCAGGCCGGCGACGGCGGCGGCGATCACGGGTACGGTGCGGCGGGCCCACGTCATGCCGGCCACACTCCCCGCTGCCGCCGCCGCCCAAACGGCCTGCCCGCGTGGCGGGTGGTCAGCGCCGCAGCGACTGCCGCACGATGCCGCCGACCAGTGCGCACCAGGTGCTGGTGGAGACCCGGCCGGTGCGGGGCAGGTTGTGCAGCGCCTGGAGGTCCTGCACGGCGCGGCGGGTGGCCGGGTCGTAGCTGCCGGTGACGGTGACCTCGGCGTAGCCCTTCCAGTTCAGGATGAACTGCACCGCCTGCACGGGCAGGCCGGTGGCGTCGCGGTCCAGTTCGGGCGCGAGGGTTTCCCAGGTGGGGGCGGTCAGGGTGGCGTCGACGTCGACGGGGATGCCGTTGCGGGCCTGCCAGTCGCCGACGGCGGCGACGGTGGCGGCGTCGAACGTGCCGCTCGGGGTGACCGGGTAGCCCCGGTAGGCCAGCAGGTACTGGGCGACCTGGACGCCGGGGGCGTTGACGAAGCGCCACAGGTCGGGCCAGCGGCGCTCCGGCACGTCGACCGGGCGGGCGCCGAGCCGGCGGAACACCTCCCGTCGTACGCCGGGGAAGAGGCGGTAGAACTGCGCGCCGGGGCAGAGCGTGGCGCGGAAGTCCCAGTGGCCGAAGATGTCGTGGGCGTGCAGGCCGTACTGCCGGCAGATGGTGGTGCAGAGCCGGACCAGCGAGTCGAGCAGCGCCTGTGGCGGGGTGTCGGTGACGTAGGTGCCCTCGTTCTCGATGCCGATGGCCCGGCCGTTCTCGCCGGGGCAGTGCGCCGAGATCATCTGCCGGTCGCCGGCCCGCAGCCGCTCCAGGCTGCCGTGCCGTCCCTCCAGGACGTACCCGCCCCGGCTGACGGTGAAGTGCTGGCCGGTGTCCGACCAGCCGTTGCCGTCCATGTGCAGGTCCTGGCAGTCGTGGGCCAGGGTGACCGCCTGCTCGCGGGAGTAGTCGGTGACGTTCGGGAAGGCCATGTGGTGCACGATGATCTTGTTGGTGGGGATCGTGCTGACCGACAGCGGGTCGGCCGGCGGGCGGGCGTCCCACTCGTCGCACCCGATGATCCAGTCCAGGTCCGCGCCGGGGGCGGCGGCCCGGGCCTCGCCCGGCAGGGCCAGTTCGGAGCCGACGACCGCGACGGTGGCCGCGCCAAGGCCGGCCCGCAGCAGCGTACGACGGTCGAGTGCGGGGCGTACGACGGACATGGCATCTCCTCGGCGACCGGCGACGGCACTGGCGACGAATCTGAAAACTAGCTCCAACGATTGCGCGTGAGATGGAGGATATTGCCACCCCGGCGGTCGGCGCTAGAGGGCGTCATCGATCGATTCTGCCCATCGTCGCGGCGTGCCGGGCAGAACTGTCCGAATTTCCTGCCGTCGGGGTCCCGGGTCGACCGCTCAGCCGGCGACGGCGAAGTCGTCCAGGGCGGCCAGCAGGTGCCGCCGGGTCTGCACCGTGCCGAAGTGACCCGCCCCCTCGACCACGTGCAGGCGCGAATCCGGCCAGGCCCGGTGCAGCTCCCAGGCGGTGGCCAGCGGGCTGCCCAGGTCGACCCGGCCGTGGATCAGCACCCCCGGGATGCCGGCGAGCCGGTCGGCCCGCCGGATCAGCTCACCCTCGGCCAGCCAGGCCCCCTGCGAGAAGTAGTGCGCGCAGATCCGGACCATCGCGGTCCGCTCGGCCGACGGGCGGTCGCCGTACGGGTTGCCCACCCCCTCGGCGGAGACCACCGCGTCTTCCCAGGCGCACCAGTCCCGCACCGCCCGCTCGCGGACCGCCGGGTCCGGATCCTCCACCAGCCGGGCGTACGCGCCGACCACGTCGTCGTCCGGGCCGACGCCGCCGCCGGCGAGGAACCGTTCCCACTCGCGGGGGAAGTACCTGCCGACACCCCGGTAGAGCCAGTCGACCTCCGACCGGCGGGTGGTGGTGACCGCCCCGATCACGATCGCCGACACCCGCCGCGGGTGCCGCTGCGCGTACGCCAGCAGCAGCGTCGAGCCCCACGAGCCGCCGTAGAGCAGCCACCTGTCGACGCCCAGGTGCTCGCGCAGCCGTTCCATGTCGGCGACCAGGTGCGCGGTCGTGTTGTGCCGCAGGTCGGTGGCCGGGTCGGCGGCGTGCGGGGTGCTGCGCCCGCAGTTGCGCTGGTCGAACAGGACCACCCGGTAGCGGGCCGGGTCGAAGTACCGCCGGGCCCACGGGCCGCAGCCCGAGCCCGGTCCACCGTGGACCACCAGCGCCGGGCGGCCCGCCGGGTTGCCGCAGACCTCCCAGTAGACCGCGTTGCCGTCGCCGACGTCGAGCATGCCCTGGTCGTACGGCTCGATCGGCGGGTACCGCTCGTCCATCGGTGGACCTCCCCGGGGTCGCGAGATACAACAGCGCTGTTACATTACGGCATGCCCGACGAAACGTCCGACCCCGCACTGCTCGGCACCCGGCTGCGGCACCTGCTCGAACTGCTCGACGGTGACGTCGCCGCCGTCTACGCCGACCTCGGGCTGCCCGGCCTGCGACCCCGCTTCACCCCGGTGCTGATCGCGCTGGACCGGCTCGGCCCGGCGTCGATCCGTACCCTCGCCGGGGCGACCGGGGTGACCCACTCCGCCGCCAGCCAGACGATCGCCCGGATGGCCGCCGACGGGCTGGTCACCCTCAGCCCCGGCGTCGACGCCCGGCACCGCATCGTCACCCCCACCGACCGGGCCCGGGACCTGCTGCCCGTCCTGCACGCCGAGTACGCCGCCACCGCCACCGCCGCCCGCCGGTTCGAGGCGGAGCTGGCGTACCCGCTGAGCCGCCTCGTCGACGAGGCCCTGGCCGCGCTGCGGCGGCGGTCGATGCGGCAACGCGTCGCCGACGTCGCCCCGCAGTTCGCCCGCCCGACCGGCCACGACCCGGGCGACCGGCCGGCGACCCCGCCCGGGTGACCGGAAACAATCTCCGCAGCCGGACGTCCGGACGCGAGGAAACAACCGTTGCGCCGATGGACCGCAGCTCGACCCGGGTAAGAATGATCAGTGTGGCCCTGACCTGTGACCAGTCCCGGCGGACCGGAAAGGCCGGCGGGTGACCGGCGACTGGCGGTTGTCCGGCTACACCCCGGTACGGCAGCTCGGCACGGGCGCGTCCGGCCGGGTGCTGCTCGCCACCCACGACGCCACCGGCACCCCGGTCGCCATCCGCTACCTCACCCCGTCCCTCGGTGCCGACCCCGCCTTCCGGATGGCCTTCCGGGAGCAGGCGCGGCTGCTGGTCGACGTGGACGATCCGCACGTCTGCCGGCTCTTCGAGTACGCCGAGTCGCACTCCGCCGCCGCGATCGTCACCGAACTGGTCAACGGGGTGACGCTGCGCGACCTGCTACGCGCGCACGGCCCGGTCCCGCCGGAGGCCGCGCTCCACGTCCTCAAGAGTTCGCTCGCCGGGCTCGCCGCCGCGCACGCCCGGGGCGTGGTGCACGGCGACCACCGGCCGGAGAACGTCCTCGTCACCCCGGACGGGCGGGGCAAGCTCACCGACTTCGCCGTCGTCCTGCCCACCGGCACCGGCCGCCGGTTGGCCCCCGAACAGTGGACGGGCGCCCCCGCCGAGCCGGCCGGCGACATCTACGCCGCCACCGCCACGTTCGCCGAGTGCCTCACCGGGCGACCCCCCTACGACGGGCGGGACCTGGCGACCCTGCGCGCCCAGCACAGCGCCGCGCCGGTCCCGGACGCCCCGACCCCGGCACCCGTGCACGACCTGCTCCGGCACGGGCTGGCCTGGTGCCCTGGCGACCGTACCCAGCCGGCCGAGATCTTCCTCACCGAGCTGGAACACACCGCCGCCCGCTCGTACGGCGGGGACTGGGAGGAACGCGGCCGGCGTCAGCTCGCCCAGCGTGTCGCGCTGCTCGCCGCGTCCCTCCCCCTGCCCGACGGGGCACCCGGAGCCGGCGAGGCGGCGGACGCCCCCGACGCCGGTCCCCACCCGGCCCTGCGGCGCGGCGGCCTGCGCAGCGTCCTGGTCGGGGTGGGCCTGACCGCCACCCTGCTGGTCGGCGTCGTCGCGCTGGGTGTCGCCGCCCGGCGGTCCGGGCCGCTCACCCTCGCCGACGGCGCCGTCGGGCCGGGAGCGACCGCCGCCGCCACCCGCAGCCCCTCGCAGCTGGCCGCCGCGCCGGCCATCCCCGTCGTGCCGGCGGAGCCGAGTCGCAGCCCCACCCCGACGGCGAGCG
>NZ_JBMDWU010000182.1:0-23690 GCF_048594385.1 Micromonospora sp.
ACCGAATGCAAGCTGGACCCGCTGGCGATGGAGATGCTGCGGGACATCGACGAGGACACCGTCGATCTCCAGGACAACTACGACGGCCGGGCCAAGGAGCCCACCATCCTGCCGTCGCGCATCCCCAACCTGCTGGTCAACGGCTCCGAGGGCATCGCGGTCGGGATGGCCACCAAGATCCCGCCGCACAACCTGCGCGAGATCGGCGCGGCGGTGCAGTGGTGCCTGGAGAACCCGGAGGCCGACGAGGCGACCACCCTCGAAGCGCTGCTGGAGATCGTCAAGGGTCCGGACTTCCCGACCCACGGGCTGATCGTCGGTCAGGCGGCCATCCAGGACGCGTACCGGACCGGGCGTGGCTCGATCCGGATGCGCGCCGTGGTGGAGGTCGAGGAGGACAAGCGGGGCCGGCCGGCGCTGGTGGTCAGCGAGCTGCCCTACCAGGTCAACCCGGACAACCTGGCCGAGCGGATCGCCGAGCTGATCAAGGAGGGCAAGCTCGCCGGCATCGCCGACATCCGGGACGAGTCCTCCGGGCGTACCGGCATGCGGATCGTGCTGGTGCTCAAGCGCGACGCGGTCGCCAAGGTGGTGCTGAACAACCTCTACAAGCACACCCAGCTCCAGGAGACCTTCGGCGCCAACATGCTGGCCCTGGTCGACGGGGTGCCGCGCACGCTCAACCTGGCCCAGTTCCTCCGCTACTACGTCGAGCACCAGATCGAGGTGATCCGGCGGCGGACCGCGTTCCGGCTGCGCAAGGCCGAGGAGCGGGCGCACATCCTGCGCGGTCTGTCCAAGGCGCTGGACGCGCTGGACGAGGTGATCGCCCTGATCCGGCGGTCGCCCACCGTCGACGACGCCCGGCAGGGCCTGATCCGGCTGCTGGAGATCGACGAGATCCAGGCGACCGCGATCCTGGACATGCAGCTGCGCCGGCTGGCCGCCCTGGAACGGCAGCGCATCCTGGACGACCTGGCCAAGCTCGAACTGGAGATCGCCGACCTCAAGGACATCCTCGCCAAGCCGGAGCGGCAGCGGAAGATCGTCTCCGAGGAGCTGAGCGAGATCGTCGCGAAGTGGGGCGACGAGCGGCGCACGAAGATCGTCCCGTTCGACGGCGAGGTCTCCATGGAGGACCTCATCGCCCGCGAGGACGTGGTGGTCACCATCACCCGCACCGGGTACGCCAAGCGCACCAAGGTCGACCTCTACCGCTCGCAGCGGCGCGGCGGCAAGGGAGTGAGCGGCGCAACGCTGCGGCAGGACGACATCGTCAGCCACTTCTTCGTATGCTCCACCCACGACTGGATTCTGTTCTTCACCAACAAGGGCCGCGTGTACCGGGCCAAGGCGTACGAGTTGCCCGAGGCCAGTAGGGTGGCCAAGGGCCAGCACGTGGCCAACCTGCTCGCCTTCCAGCCGGACGAGCAGATCGCGCAGATCATCGAAATCCCGAACTACCAGGTGGCCCCCTACCTGGTACTGGCCACGAGAAACGGCCTGGTGAAGAAGACCCGACTCGAGGAGTTCGACTCCAACCGGTCCGGCGGCGTCATCGCGATCAACCTGCGCGATGAGGACGAGCTGGTCGGTGCCGTGCTCGCGGCACCGGAGGAGGACCTGCTGCTCGTCTCCAAGAAGGCCCAGGCGATCCGGTTCAACGCCTCCGACGAGGCGCTGCGCCCGATGGGTCGGGCCACCTCCGGTGTGATCGGCATGCGCTTCACCGACGACGACGTCCTGCTGGCCATGGAGGTCGTCCGGGAGGGCCTGGACGTCCTGGTGGCCACGAACGGGGGATACGCGAAACGTACCCCCATCGAGGAATACCCGGTTCAGGGCCGGGGAGGTAAGGGCGTGTTGACTGCGAAGATCACCGAGCGCCGCGGTGGTCTGGTCGGCGCGGTGGTGATCGACCCGGACGACGAGCTGTTCGCGATCACCAGCAACGGCGGCGTCATCCGGACTCCGGTGAAGCCTGTACGCCGTACCCGTGACCGGAACACAATGGGGGTCAAGCTGATGGACCTCCCGGACGGCGTGACTATCGTGGCGATTGCTCGCAATGCCGACGAGCCTGACGAACAGGACTAGTTGAATGACGGAGACACAGGCGAAGTCGGGGAACAAGGGGACCTCGGCCACCCCGGTCGACGAGGAGGCCGCCAAGAGCGGTACAACCCCCGCCGGCCGCGCCGCCGTGGGTCGGGCCACCGTCCCCGCCGACGCGCCTGCCCCGAAGTTCACCCGGGCACCCGGCATGGCACCGCCGCCGGACAAGCCCGGTGAGGACTCGGGGACGACGGAGAAGTCCCAGCCGACGGGCACCGACGCGCCCTCGTCGGCCACCCAGCCGGTGGCTGCGGCGGCCCGGTCGAGCAACACGACACAGCCGATCGCGGTGGGGGCCGCCACCTCCCCGTCCACGACCGGCACCCAGCCGAAGGTCGGCGGTTTCCGGCCGACCCCGGACAACGCCGCCCGCCCCGCCAACGGCGGCGGTCTGCCCCCGGGCATCGGTGGCGCGTCCGCCGTCGGTGCCGCGCGGGTGGGTGACGCGGTACGCGCCGCGCGTACCTCGGTCAGTTCGGCCGCCTCCCGGGGGCCGCGCCGGGCCCGGCTGAACCTCAAGCGGATCGACCCGTGGTCCGTGATGAAGTTCGCCTTCGCCGTCTCCGTGGTGCTGTTCATCGTGGTGGTCGTGGCGACCTCGGTGCTCTACCTCGCGCTGGACGCGATGGGTGTGTTCCAGAGCGTCAACGACAGCCTGACCGACCTGGTCAGCGCCAGCGGCGGGCAAGGCACCAACAGCGGCTTCCAGATCACCGCGAAGGGTGTCATCCTGACGTCCGCCCTCGTCGGGCTGGTGAACGTGGTGCTGTTCACCGCGCTCGCCACGCTGGGGGCGTTCATCTACAACGTGTGCGCCGACCTGGTCGGCGGGATCGAGCTGACGCTCGCCGAGCGCGACTGATCCGACCCGACGCCGGGGCGCCGCGAACAGCGGCCGCCCCGGCGTCGTGCTTTTCCGGCCTGGTGGCCGAGCGGTCCGACTCGTGCCCGCTCGTGGGCCGATCCAGCGGTGTCCGGGCCGCCCGATGCCGCTGTTTCCCGCCACAGGAGTGGATCTCCGGCCCTTGGGACCGGGGAAAGGGCTCGCCCGGCAGCGGGTCGACCGGTACGGTCGGGAAGGCGCGGGAGCGTCGGCCACCCCGATTTGGGAGCGGACGACGCGATGGGTTAATCTTGCTCGTCGCCACGCGGGGCTATAGCTCAGTCGGTTAGAGCGCAGAGCTGATAACTCTGAGGTCGCTGGTTCGATTCCAGCTAGCCCCACCGCACACCGTTCCGACGGGCAGTCGAGTCGAGCGCGAGGGGTCGCCCCATGTTCAAGAAGCTTCTGTTCCTGGTCGGCATCATCGGCGTCGCTGCTGTGGTGGCCAAGAAGGTCAAGGAATCCAACGACGAGCGCGCCCTGTGGCACGAGGCCACCACCTCGCCCGACCTGCGCTGACCAGCCAGCACCCGGCGGCTCTCCGCCCTCGGGGCCCTAGCTCAACTGGCAGAGCACTGCCTTTGCAAGGCAGGGGTTAGGGGTTCGAGTCCCCTGGGCTCCACCAGACGATCCGCGACCCTCTTCGCCTCGTCATCCCTTTCAGCCGAACGGCTTTTCCCAGCGGTCTGCCCGGGTTGGTGGCCTGCGATCAGGAGCTGGCCAGCCGGGGCGCCTACTGCATCAGGTGGCTTGCCGGATGCCGGTCGGGTTCGCGGACTGCGGCAGCTGCGGATCAGCCGGCCATCTGCCACCCTGGGCTGTGCTGATTTACAAGATCCTGCTGCCCGCCGAGTGGGCCGAGTTCGAAGCCGCCGGCCGCTTCGACGGATCGCCGTTCGACCACAGCAGCGGCTTCATCCACTGCTCCTCGCGCGAACAGGTGGGTGCGACCGCCCTGCGGTTCTTCGCGCACGAGCCGGCGCTCGTGATCGTCGCCCTCGACGCCGGGCTACTCGGCGCGGCGGTGCGCTGGGAGGACACCTCCGACGGCGGTTCCTTCCCGCACGTCTACTCGGCGCTACCGCGCGACGCCGTCGTCGCGGTCCACCACGTGGCGGGGGCGTCGTCGGTGGACGACACGCTGGGGTAGAGCTAGGCAGCGAATCCGGTCGAGGGACGGCCCTTCCCGCAGACGGCGACGGGAGGAAGAACCGGAACCTGCTCAGGCCTGACGCAGCAGAGCCAGCAGGCCGTGGCCGTCCTCGACCCGGGCGTCCGGTACGACGGCGGGGTGCGGCGACTCCCGGTCGGTGCGGGGGGAACGCATCAGGATCGCCGCCCCCGCCCCGGCCCGGCGGGCGCACTCGACGTCCCGACCGAGGGTGTCCCCGACGAACCAGCAGTCACCGATCGGAACCCCGACGGCCCCCGCCGCCAGCAGCGCCAGGCGCGGGTTGGGCTTCCGGGGGCCGGCTTCGTCGCTGTAGAACTGGGCGGCGAACGACCCGGCCAGCCCGACGGCGGCCAGGAAATCCCGGTGCGCGGCACCGCAGAGGGTGTTGCTCACCACGGCCAGCGGAAGACCCGCCCCCGTCGCTGCCCGCAATGCCTCGGGGATGCCCGGGCGCACCGCCCAGTCCGCCCGCCACGTCCAGGCGTACGACAGGGGGGTCGCCTCGCGGTCGACGGCGTCGCGGGCCGGGCGGGGCCACGAGCCGGTGACGAACTCGGCCCACACCCGGGAGTGCGGCAGCTCCACCGGATCGGCCGTCCGGCCCGCGTCGTCGCGCCAGGCCGAGTACCGTCGCGCACCCCCGGTCAGGTCGGCGGCGATCTGCCGTTCGGACACCGCGCCGTCGACGAGCTCTGAGAGCCGCCGGACGAGTTCCGGCGGGGCGGGCGGCTGCGGGGGCGCGTCGGCCAGGACACCGCCGAAGTCCAGCAGGAGGGCGCGCGGCGAGCGGAGCATGCCGGCGATTCTCCCGCAGGGTGACCGACCGCGGGACGGCACGGTCGGCGTGCGTCCTCTAACCTCTCGGCAATGGGAGCACTCAGACCGTGGCACCTGGCCCTCCTGATGCTCTGCTGCCTGGTGCCCACGGCGCTGGCCATCGGCGGGGGCGTCTGGGCGATGCGCCGCTCCCGTCGGAGCCGTTGAGCCGCATGACGACCGATGGTGACCCGGGTAGCCGCCGTCTCCAGCTCTACTGCCGGATCGACGTCACCGTGACCGACCCGGCCGCGCTGACCGACCACGCGGTCGCCGAGCTGCGTGCCGCCGACATCGACTGGGCGCAGGAGGAGGACGACCTGCCGTCCGCCAGCGCGGAGCTGCGCGGTGACCTCACCCGGGCACTCGCCTCCGTCGCGGACGTCACCCGGATCGTCGACGGAGTTCCGGGCATCGAGTTCCGGGGCGGCGTCTGCTGGGCGGAGACCGGCCCGCCACCCGCATCGGTCCGGGCGTCGACGGCAGACTAGCGTCGGGGGGTGACCACTGGCTCCTGCCGCGTCCTGCCCGCCGAACACGACGGCATCGCCGAGGCCGCCGACGTGCTGCGGGCCGGCGGGCTGGTGGCCTTCCCCACCGAGACGGTCTACGGGCTCGGCGCGAACGCGTTGGACGCCCGGGCCGCGGCGCGGATCTTCGAGGCGAAGGCGCGGCCCAGCTTCGATCCGCTGATCACCCACCTCGCCGACGCCGCCGACCTGCCGGCCCTCGTCGGCGTGTTGCCCCCGACCGTCGCGGCGCTGGCCGAGCGGTTCTGGCCGGGGCCGCTCACCCTGATCGTGGACCGGCCGGCCGTGATCCCGCCGATCGTCACCTCCGGCCTGGACAGCATGGCCGTGCGGGTGCCCGACGAGGCGTCCGCCCGCGCGTTGATCAGGGCCGCCGGGGTTCCGGTGGCCGCCCCGAGCGCCAACCGGTTCGGGCAGCTCAGCCCCACCCGGGCCGAGCATGTCGTACGCGGGCTCGGCGCGGCGGTCGACGTGGTGCTCGACGGCGGTCCGACCCGGTGCGGGATCGAGTCGACCATCGTGGACGCGCGTGGCCCGCAGCCGGTGGTGCTGCGCCTCGGAGCGCTCGCCGTGGAGGACCTCGTCGCGGCGGTCGGCCCGGTGACGATCCGGCCGGGCAGCTCCGGGCAGCCGGTCGCCCCCGGCACGCTGGCCGCGCACTACGCGCCGCGTACCCCGTTGCGGTTGGTGCGGGGTGCGGTGCCGGCGTCGGACGACGGCGTCCGGCGGGGCTACCTGGCCTTCCGCGCGGCCCCTGCGGCGGACTACGCGGCGGTGGAGGTGTTGTCGCCCGCCGGTGACGTGACCGAGGCCGCCGCCCGCCTCTTCGACGCGCTGCACCGGCTGGACGCGGCCGGGGTGACCGAGATCCTCGCCGAACCGGCTCCCGACGAGGGGGTCGGCCGGGCGGTCAACGACCGGCTGGGTCGGGCCGCCGCCACATGGTCCCCGCCCCCGGCCTGACCTCGCCGAAGGTCTAGCCCGCCGACGGCGGATCAGCGGGCCGGCCCCGGGCCGGCAGGTGTTCCACCAGCCGGGTCAACGTGCCGTTGGCGAAGGTCGCGCCGAGCGCCGACCCGGCGGCGATGGTCCACCCCACCGGGCCGAGCGGGGTGCAGCCGAAGAACTGGCTCACCCCGGGTGTCTGCACCACGGCGGCGAGCACCCCGACCGACGCCGCCGTCGACGCGAGCACCGTCGGGCTGGTGCCGCCGGCCAGGACGGTCTGCCCCAGCTGCGTGCCGACCAGGGAGACCAGGGCCACCGTGCCGGCGCGTCGTTCCCGGCCGGTCCACCGGGCCACCGTCCAGCCGGCGGTCGCCCCGAGGGTGGTGGCGGCGGCGCGCAGTCCGATCTCCCGGGTCATGGTGCCGCCGAGGGAGGCGTCGGGTCCCTCGCGGAGCAGCCCGTCGGCGTGGTCGGCGTCGGGCGGCCGGACGGCGATGGCCAGCGCCGGTGCCAGGTCGGTGAGCAGGTTGACCAGGAGCAACTGCCGGCCGTTGAGCGCCGACCGGCCGGTGACGGCGGCGCTGAGCACACTGAACGCGATCTCGCCGAGGTTGCCGCCGACCAGGATGCTCAGCGCGTGGCGTACCGACGACCACATCGCCCGTCCCTCGACCAGGGTGGCGATGATGGTCTCCAGCCGGTCGTCGGTGACCACCAGGTCGGCGGCGGCGCGGGCGGCCGGGGTGCCCCGGTGGCCGAGGGCGATGCCCACGTCGGCCAGCCGGATCGCCGGCGCGTCGTTGGCGCCGTCCCCGGTCATCGCCACGGTCCGCCCGCACTTCTGCAACGCCTGGATGATCCGTACCTTGTGCGCCGGGGTGCACCGGGCCACCACGTCGGTACGGCTGAGCCGTTCGCCGAGCTCCGCGTCGTCCCACTGGTCCAGGTCGGTGGCGGTGACCACCCGTTGACCGTCGGCATCCGGGCTGATCGCCGACGCGATCGCCTCGGCGGTGGCCGGATGGTCCCCGGTGATCATGATGGTGTGCACGCCGGCCTGCCTGATCCGGCGGACCGCCGGGGCGGCGCTGTCGCGTATCCCGTCGGCGAGGGCGAGGAAGCCGACGAAGACCAGCCCGCGTACCTCGTCGTCGGTGACCGTCTCGGCACCGACCCGGCACTCCGCGACGGCGAGGATGCGGTGCCCCGCCCCGGCCCGGTCGGCGAGCACACCGTGCAGCCGCTCCCGGCGTTCGTCGTCCAGCGGCTCGTCCCGGCCGCCCGGCAGCCGCCACGCGCCGCACCGGGGTAGCACGGTCTCCGGGGCACCCTTCACGCTCAGCAGCAGACCGTCGGCGGTGCGCCCGACTGTCGCGTGGTAACCCCGGGACGGCTCGAACGGCAGCCCACCCACCGCCGTCCACCCGTGCGCACCGGTCTGCTCGGTCGTGTCCGCCTGCCGTGCGCCGTACCGGACCGCCCGGTCGGTGTGCTGGGGCAGCTCCTGCGGGTCGGCCGCGTACGGGGTGGCGCGCAGCCCGGCGGCGAGGACCCGGCGCAGCTCGTCGTCGAGCCGGTCGACGGGGTCGAACCGGTCGCCGTCGCCGACCCCGGCGAGCAGCAGCCGGCCCTCGGTGAGGGTGCCCGTCTTGTCGAAGCAGAGCACGTCGACCCGGCCCAGCGCCTCGATGGTGCGCGGGTTGCGGACCAGCGCGCCGTGCTCGGCCAACCGTCGGGCGGCGGCCAGCTGGGCCGCGCTGACCAGGAACGGCAACCCCTCCGGCACCGACGCCACGGCCAGGTTCGCGGCGGTCGCCGCCGTCTGCCCCAGCGGTACGCCCCGCAGCAGTCCCGCCCCGGCCACCGCGACCGCCGACGCGACGGCCAGCGGGACCGCCGAGCGGGTGAGCCGGCCGAGCCGGGCCTCCACCCCGCTCTCCGGTGGGGCCTGCCGGGCCAGCGCGAGGCTGCGACCCGACTCGGTCGCGGCACCCGTGGCGACGACCACGGCGGTGCCGTGGCCGGTGGCGACGGTGGTGCCCTCGTACAGCATCGAGGCGCGGTCGGCGAGGACGGCGGCGACCACCGGGGCGGCCCCCTTGGGCACCGGCAGCGACTCGCCGGTCAGCGACGACTCGTCGGCCTCCAGACCGTCGGCGGTGAGCACCCGGCAGTCGGCGGGCACCGCGTCCCCGGGGCCGAGGATCACCACGTCACCGCAGACCAGGTCCTCGGCGGCGGTCACCCGTTCGACGCCGTCCCGCAGCACCTTGGCGGTGACCGCCGAGCGGGACAGCAGCTCGGCCAGCGCCCGGTCGGTGTTGCGCTGGTGCACCGCCCCGACCAGCGCCGACCCGCCGACCACGCCGCCGACCAGGGCCGCGTCGACGAGCGAGCCGAACGCCGCCGACAGGACGGCACCGGCGGCGAGCACCGGCGTGAGCGGGTTGGCCAGCTCGTCGACGAACGCCCGGAACAGGCCGACCGGCCCGGCCGACGGGTCCGGGTCGGTGCGGTGCCGGCGCTGCGCCTCGGCATCGGTGAGCCCGTCCGGGCCGGTGCCGAGGTGCCGCAGCACGGTCGGGACCGGCATCAGGTGCCAGGCGGTGGTGGCCGGCGTCGGGGCCACGGCCGGGTCGGGTAGCCGGCGGGCCCGCCACACCCCGTTGGCGAAGGCCACCGCCGCCGCGCCGTTGACGGCGGCGAGGCTACGGCCGGGAAGCTGCGTCGGCGCGGCGGTGAACGCACCCAACGCGCCGAGCCCGGTGCCGGCCATGGCGAGGCGGATGCTCTGCCCGGTCATCCGCCGGGCCACCCCGGC
Source organism: Micromonospora sp. (assembly GCF_048594385.1). Classification (NCBI taxonomy): domain Bacteria; kingdom Bacillati; phylum Actinomycetota; class Actinomycetes; order Micromonosporales; family Micromonosporaceae; genus Micromonospora; species Micromonospora sp. The sequence goes on from NZ_JBMDWU010000182.1 coordinate 9,288, forward strand.
CGCCTCGATCAGCAGCGCCGCAATCCGCAGGTCGGTGCCGACGAGCAGGTGGGCACCCCACGGGGGCAGGTCGTCGGGGGCGGCCACGCCGAGCCCGCAGTCGGACGCCGCCAGCGCCGACCGGTCGCCGGAGACCAGCAGCACCACCGCCCCGTCGCGTTGCAGGGCCCGGACGGATCCGGCGAGCCGGTCCCCGCCGGGCAGCACCGCGTCGGCGAAGCCGTACCTTTGCGGGTCCGGGCCGGCGACGACCAGGCGCAGGCCGGCGTGCCGGGCGGCGGCGGGCAGCGCGTCGACGCCGGGCGCCGGCTCGGGGGCGACCCGGACGACGGCGGCGAGGGTGCCACCGTGGGCGAGGCCGAGCAGGGGGCCGTCCGTCGCGCGCAGCCGCCGGCTCTGCGGGGTGTCCCCCGGGTCGACGGCGTCGAGATCGGCCAGTGGCCCGAGTCGCCAACCGTCGGCCTCGTGGGTCTCGTCCGGGTGGTCGGGGTTGAACAGGGCGAACGCCCGGCCGGCCACCTCCCCGGTGTCCGTGTCGGCCAGCGGGGCCAGGTCGGCGAGGACGCCCCGGGGCGAGCCGAGTACGGCCGCGTCCAGCACCACCGTGTCGATCCGGTCGAGTTCCCGCAGCACACTGCGGTCCATCGCGATCACGCCGCGCCGGGCCAGCACCCGGCCGAGCTGCGCGGCGTACCCCTCGCGGCCACTGCCGGGGGCCTTGGGCAGCGCGGCGAGCCCGAGCGCGGCGGCCCGCTTCGGACCGGCGACGGGCCACGCGGCGGCCCCGGCGGCGGCTCCGGTGGCGAGCATCGTCGAGACGTACCGTTCGACGGGGCCGTCGGGTCGGGGGCAGGGACGGCCGGGGCCGGGTGACCGGGCGACGGCGCGTCGCGGGTCACCGGTCAGTCTCGGCTCCGCCCGGGTCCACGCGGTGAGCTGGGCGCGCGCCTCACCCCACTGCACGATCCGCTGCGCGCCGTCGAGGACGATGCCGGCCCAGCCGCCGGTCAGCCCCTGCACGACCGCCTCGGCGAGCGGGAACAGCACCTCGGCGCGCGGGTCGGCACGCAACCCCCGGCCGGCGAGGTCGTGCAGCTTCGGGTGCAGGTCGACGGCGGTGAGCAGGCCGGCCACCTCGCCCGGTACCGGGGTGAACGGCAGGATGCGGGTAGCGGCGGAGATGGTCAGGCCCAGCGCGTCGGAGGCGAGCGCGCCGAGGGTCCGGGGGGTGCGTGGCCCGTCCTCCGGCGGATGCGGGGGCGGGATCTCCGGGTCCGGCTCGTGCGGGCAGACCCGCTCGACCCGGGCCACGGTGTCGATCAGGGTGGCGAGTTTCGGCTTCGGGTCCTCGACGGCCACCACGACCCGGCCGGAGGGGGCGTTCACCCGCGCCCAGGCCACCCCGGGCAGCCGCTCCAACGCCGCCTCGACCTGGCAGGCCAGCCGGTCACCGCCGTCCTGGCAGACGCCGTGCACCTCGATGTGGTGCCGGCCGTCGCGGGACCAGACCCGACGGCGGGTCAACCCGGCCACCCGGGCCAGCCGGCCGGCGGCCGAACCGACGGTACGGGACGCCCCGCCGAGCAGCGGCGGCACCGGCACCGACGGGAGGACCCGGCCGGCGACCCGGCCCAGCGTGGTCATCGAGGGGTACGGGCGGATCGGTCCCGCCCACTGCCGCCGTACCCCATCTCGCCTCCCGCGTTCGTCAGGCGGCCTGGCTTCCCGGTCGGACGTCCGTTATGCCCCCCGGCCGGGGGAAGTTTCCGCCGGTGGCGGGGCATGGACGGCGGTGCCGGTGGAATCCCCCTGACGACCCGACGAGTGGCAGGGAGGCCGGAATGAGTACGATCACGCGTCATCTCAGCGGCGGTCACGAGATGGTCCGGGCGTACACCCGACGGGTGGAGGTGCCGATGCTGGGTGAGGTGGCGGTGCCACCGCCGGACAAGATCGCCTATTACGCCGGGCTGGGGGTGCTCGCCGCCCTCCAGGTCATCGAGTGGCCGCTGGCCCTGGTGATCACCGCCGGTCACCTGCTCGCCGACCAGCACCTGTCGGGGCTGGCCAGGGGGCTCGGCGAGGCACTGGAGTCAGCCTGACGAGACCGGGCTCACCCTTGACCTGAACCCGGGTGCAGGTCGCAGGCTGGGCGCATGTCTGACGTACCGCCCGGCGTCACCCCGTGACCGCCACCCTGACGCCGGCCACCCGCCTCTACGACCCGCGCCTGCGGGCGATGACGGTGGGCAGCGTCGCCCTGGTGTCGCTGCTCGCCTTCGAGGCGTTGGCGGTGGGCACCGCGATGCCCACGGTGGCCCGCGCGCTGGACGGGCTCGGGCTGTACGCGCTCGCCTTCGGCGGCTCGTTCGCCGCCGGTGTGCTGGCCATGGTGCTCTCCGGTATCTGGTGCGACGCCCGGGGTCCCCGGGGGCCGATGTGGGCCGGGGTGGGTCTGTTCGTCGCCGGCCTGTTCGTCGCCGGCAGCGCCGACGCGATGGGCATCCTGGTGGTCGGCCGGGCGGTGCAGGGCTTCGGCTCCGGCCTGCTCTCCGTCGCGTTGTACGTGGTGGTCGGGCAGGCGTACCCGGAGGAGCTGCGGCGTCGGGTGTTCGCCGCGTTCGCGGCGGCGTGGGTCGTACCGTCGCTGGTCGGGCCGGCATTGGCCGGGCTGATCGTGGAGTACCTGGGCTGGCGGTGGGTCTTCCTCGCCGTACCGGTGGTGGCGCTGCCGGCGGTGCTGCTGGTCGAGTCGGGCCTGCGGACGCTGCACCGCCCGCCGCCGGCCGGGCCGCCGGCGGGCGCGGCGGCCCGGATCGGGTGGGCGGCCGGGGCGGGGGTGAGCGCCGCACTGCTGCACCACGGGGGGCAGCAGCGCGGCGTGCTCGCGGTGACCCTGGTGGTGGTGGCCCTGGCCGGCCTGGGGGTCTGCGCGCCCCGGCTGCTGCCGGCGGGGTTCCTGCGGGCGGCCCGGGGCCTGCCCACGGTGGTGGGTCTGCGCGGGTTGGCGGCGGCGGCGTTCGTGGGCGCGGAGGTGGTCATCCCGCTGATGCTGTCCCGGGAACGCGGCTTCTCGCCGACCGCCGCCGGGCTGGTGCTGACCGTCGGCGCGCTGTCCTGGTCGGTGGGTTCCTGGGCGCAGGGCCGGCTGCCGCCGCCACGGTCCTCGGCGACCCTGCCCCGGCTCGGGCTGGCCTGCGTGGCGGCGGGCACGGCCACCGTCACCCTCGCCGTCTGGCCGGCGGTGCCGGTGGCGGTCGGGGTGGCCGGCTGGGCGGTGGCCGGGTTGGGGATGGGGTTGACGTTCCCGGCGCTGTCGGTGTTGACGCTGGCCCTGTCGGCCCCCGAGGAGCAGGGCCGCAACAGTTCCTCGCTGCAACTGGCCGACTCGTTGTTCACCGCCACCGTGCTGGCGCTGACCGGCACGGTGCTCGCCGGCGGGACGACGCCCGGCCCGGCCGGGTACGCGGGGACGCTCGCCGTGGCGGTGGCGTGTGCGCTGCTCGGCGCGGTGCTCGCCGGCCGGGTGGTGCCGGGCCGGGAGCGGACCGCCTGATCCGGGCGAATCCCGCCGGGCCGGCCGTGCCGACGGCGAGGATGGTGGGCGATGAACCTCCTGACGTTCCTGCCGATGGCCGTGGTGATGGTGGCCGGTACGCAGCTGGTGGCGGCGGTCTTCCTCGCCTCCGGTGACCGGCCCCGGCGGGCGTCGGCGGGTTTCCTGGCCGGCGCGGCGCTCGCGGTGTCCGCCGGTACGACCCTCGCCTGGCTGGTCTTCCGGCTGGTCAGGGGTGCGGCCGGTGGTGGCGGCGGGGGTGGTGGCCGCAAGCCGGTCGAGACGGCCATCGACTGGGTGGTGCTGGCGCTGCTGGTGGTGCTGGCCGTGGTGGTGTTCCTCCGGCGGCACTCGGCCGGCGAACCCGGGTGGATGGGCCGCCTGCAGCATGCCGGCTTCGGGTACGCGTTCCGACTGGGCCTGTTGCTGTTCGTGGTCATGCCCTCCGACGACCTGACGATGGTGACGGTGGGGGCGACCGCCGCCCGGCACGGGCTGCCGTGGTGGCACCTGGTGCCGTTCGTGCTGCTGACCGTGCTGTTGCTCGCGCTGCCGCTGCTGGCGTTGCTGCTGTTCGGTGACCGGGCGGACCGGGTGCTGCCCCGGATGCGCGACTGGGCGGACCGGCACTCGTGGATCATCAGCGAGGCGGTGGTGGGGTTCTTCCTCGTGCTGACCGTCGTCGACCTGCTCAAGTGAGGCCGTGCCGGGTGGCCGGCCCGTCGGCTGGGCGGCCGGGCGGCGGGACGCCGATCACCTGGCCGACACGTACGGGGGAACCGGCCGAAGATGAGCCTGCTACGGGTTCCGCCCTGCCTACCGTGACGCCATGCTGGTCTTCGTCGTCACGGTGCTGCTCTACGTCTTCGGCCTGGTCTTCCTCTACGGGGTGATCCGTCTCGCCGTGCGGCACGGCATGGAGGATCTGGAGGCCCGCCGGCCCCAGGTGCTGCGGGGTGCGCAGTCGGCGTCGGCCGACGACCGGGCGTTCCTGCGGGAGAACTCCTTCCTCGGCGGCAGCTGACCTGCCGGACCCGTGGCGGCAGGCCCGGTGGCCTGCGGGCGTGGCCCGACGGGCGGCCGGCGGCCCGGGGTGCGAGGATCGCTGCCGTGATGGGAACGTTGCAGACCGAGCCCGCCCGCACCCGACCCGACCTGCTGGCGGCACCGGTGGCCGCCGCGTTGGCGTCGTGGCCGGCGCAGGCGCCCGTCGACGTCGACGCCGTCCTGGTCGCCCCGATCGACGCCACCCTGGCCGACACGGCGGCGTTCTGTGCGGCGTACGAGGTGGGGCTGGACGTGTCGGCGAACTGCGTGGTGATCGCCGGCAAGCGGGAGGGTGAGATCCGGTACGCCGCCTGCGTGGTGCTCGCCACCACCCGGGCCGACGTCAACGGGATGGTCCGCCGGACGCTGGACGTGCGCAAGGCGAGTTTCGCCCCGATGGCCGAGGCGGTCGAGTCGACCGGGATGGAGTACGGCGGGATCACCCCGATCGGGCTGCCGGAGTCGTGGCCGATCCTGGTCGACGCCCGGGTGATCGCCACCCCGCACGTGATCATCGGGTCCGGCGTACGGCACAGCAAGATCACCCTGCCCGGGCCGGCGCTCGGCGCGCTGCCCGGGGCGCGGGTGGTGGAGGGCCTGGCCCGGCCCGCCTAGCCATTCCTGTTCATCGATGTTGTTGCACGTGAAACATCGCGCCGGTCGATGCCACCCCGGCGCGGGCGTCAGGCGGCCGACTCCCGCTGGGCGACCTCGGTCAGGGCGGCGAGCAGCGTCTCGGGCTCCTGCGCCCCGGTGACGCCGTACTTGCCGGCGAGGACGAAGGTCGGCACGCTGGTCACCCCGAGCTGGTGGGCGGTGCTCAGGTCGGCGGCCAGTTCGCGGCGGCCGGCGTTCGACGCCAGGTACTCGCGCGCCCCGGTCTCGTCCAGCCCGACCGAGGTGGCCAGCGCCACCAACGCCTCCGGCGAGCCGACGTCGACCCCGTCGGTGAAGTGCGCCCGGTAGAGGGCCTCGACCAGCTCACCCGCCCGGCCGTGCCCGTCGGCGAACCGGACCAGCCGGTGCGCGTCGAAGGTGTTGGCGCTCACCGCCCGCTCGAAGTTCAACGTCAGCCCCACCCCGGCGGCCACCTGGGTAACCTGGCCGGCCATCGACTCGGCCCGCTCCCGGCCACCGAACTTCGCGGCCAGCGCGTCGAGCAGCGGCCCGGGCGTGGTCACCGGCGACGGGTCGAGCTGGAACGGCCGGTACCTGACGGTCACCTCACCGTCGTACGACGCGAGGGCCTGTTCGAGTCGGCGCTTGCCGATGTAGCACCAGGGGCAGACCACGTCGGCGTAGATCTCGATCTCCATGACCGGAGACAACCCCCAGCTCAGCCCACTTGTTCCCGTACCTGTCGCTTGAGTCGGGCCAGGATCGCGGTGCCGCCGCGCACCCGCAGCGGGCTGCTCGCCTGGGCCAGGCCCATCCGCTGGTAGAGGTCGTCCGGCACGTCAAGCACCTGCGCGGAGCTCGCCCCGGCCAGCCCCTCGGCGAGGATGCCGGCGAAGGCCCGGGTGGTGGGTGCCTCGGGTGGGCAGTCGAACACGGTGGTCACCGTGCCGTCCGGGGCGACCTCGGCGCGCAGGAAGAACGCCGTCTGGCACTCGGGGACCTGCTCCAGGTCGTCGCGGTCCACCCCGGCCGGCAGCGGTGGGACCACGTCGGCGTACTCCAGCAGCATTTCCAGCACCACGTCACGGGGCGCGTCGGCGAACTCCTCGACGATCTCGGCCAGCTTCGTCGGCATCTCGGGCATTCCGCCAGGCTACCGCCGTCCCCTGCCGTCCCCGCCCGACGGTCGACACCGGCCGGCGCGGCCGTTCCGGCCGGGGGTGGGTCCACCTGCCCCCGGCCACGTCATTCGTTTGCACCGGCCGTCGTTCCCGCCCGCACCGCCGGCCGTCGTGCCCGGCTCAGTTGTTCGGGGCGCCTTCGCTGATGTCGGCCAGCGCCGAGCTGGGGTCGAGCTGCATCGCCAGGTCACCCAGGGAGACGATGCCGACGAGCTTGCGTTCGTTGTCGCAGACCAGGATGCGCCGGATGTTGCGCTCGCGCATCAACGCCACCGCCTCGCCGGCCGTGGCGTGCTGCTCGATCATCACCACCTCCCGGGTGATGATCGAGCCGATCGAGGTGCTGGTCGGGTCGCTGCACTCGGCCACCGCCCGGACCACGATGTCCCGGTCGGTCAGCAGACCCGCCAGCGTGGAGCCGTCGGTGACCACCACGTCCCCGATGTCGGCCTCCTTCATCACCCTGGCCGCCTCGTCCAGAGTGGTCTCCGCCGACAGATAGACCACCTGCTTGGTCATCACGTCACTGACCCGGTACATGAGAGCCTCCGTACAACACCCGTAGTCGATCCGACTTCGGTACCCCGTGGCGCGTCCGCTACACCCCGTTGCCGCGAACCCGACTCAGTAGTTGGTCGGCCAGGCCGTCCCACGGCACCTCGTCGCGGCCGCCGGTCGCCCGGTCGCGCACCTCGACGTACCCGTCGACGAGTCGGCGGCCGACCACCACGACGCACGGGATGCCGATCAGCTCGGCATCGGTGAACTTCACCCCGGCCGAGACGTTGGCCCGGTCGTCGACGAGCACCCGCAGGCCGGCCGCCGACAGCCGGCCGCCGAGGTCGAGCGCCGCGTCGAGCTGCGCCCCCTTGCCCGCCACCACCAGGTGTACGTCGCACGGCGCGACCGCCGCCGGCCAGACCAGCCCCCGCTCGTCGTGGTGCTGTTCGGCGACCGCCGCGACCGCCCGGGACACCCCGATGCCGTAGCAGCCCATGGTGGGCCGGACCGGTTTGCCCGCCGCGCCCAGCACGTCGAGGGCGAACGCGTCGGTGAACCGGCGGCCGAGCTGGAAGATGTGCCCGATCTCGATCCCGCGCCGGATCGTCAGCTCACCGCCGGTGCCGTCCCTCCCGGCGGCGGTACCGCCGGGAGTTCCGCTGGCGGTGGCGGCGCAGGCCGGGCAGGGGTCACCGGGGCGGACCTCGGCCGCCTCGATGGTGCCGTCGGGGACGAAGTCCCGCCCGCACACCACGTCGGTGGCGTGCCGCCCCGGCTCGTTGGCCCCGGTCAGCCAGGCGGTGCCGGCGACCACCCGGGGATCGACCAGGTAGCGCAGCCCGAGCTTGGCCAGCACCTGCGGCCCGAGATAGCCCCGGACCAGCCCGGGGTGGGCGGCCCAGTCGTCGAAGACCGCCACGTCGGCCGGGTGCAGCGCCGCCGACACCCGCCGGAGGTCCACCTCCCGGTCGCCGGGCAGGCCGATCACCAGCACCTCGGGGGTGTCCGCGCCGGGCCGGCGTACGGTCAGCACCACGTTCTTCAGGGTGTCGGCGGCGGCCCAGTCGTGCCGCCCGGTGAGCCTCCGGTCGTTGGCGAGGGCCACCAGCGCGGCGATGGTCGGCGTCTGCGGGGTGTCGTGCACCTCGGTGGGGCGGTGCGCGTCAGGATCGCCGCCGGCCGGGGCGGGGGTCGTCACCGCCTCGGTGTTCGCCGCGTAGTCGCAGACCGTGCAGCCCACGTAGGTGTCCTCACCGACCGGGGTGCCGGCCAGGAACTCCTCCGAGGCCGAGCCGCCCATCGCCCCGGAGACCGCCCGCACGACCGTGTACGCCAGCCCCAACCGGTCGAAGACCCGCCGGTACGCCGCCCGGTGCCGGGCGTACGACGCGCGCAGACCGTCGTCGTCCAGGTCGAACGAGTAGGCGTCCTTCATCAGGAACTCCCGCCCGCGCAGCAGCCCGGCCCGGGGGCGGGCCTCGTCGCGGAACTTCGTCTGGATCTGGAAGATCGTCAACGGGAAGTCCCGGTACGACGAGACCAGGTCCTTGACCAGCAGCGTCGCCAGTTCCTCGTGGGTGGGGGCGAGCAGGTGCTCGGCTCCGCGCCGGTCGGCGAGGGTGAAGATGTCGTCGCCGTACTCCGTCCACCGGCCGCTGGTCCGGTACGGCTCCGCCGGAAGCAGCGCCGGGAAGTGCACCTCCTGGTCGCCGATCGCGGCCAGTTCCGACCGGACTATCTCGGTGACCCGGTCCAGCACCAGTTTGCCCAGCGGCAGCCAGGCGTACCCGCCCGGGGCGACGCGGCGGATGTAACCGGCGCGCAGCAGGAGCCGGTGGCTCGGCACCTCCGCGTCCGCCGGGTCCTCGCGCAGGGTCCGCAGCAGGGTGGTCGACGTACGAAGCAACATCGACGCAGCGTAAGGCCGCACCCCCCACCCCAGCGATCCCTTTCACCCCTTCCGCCCTCCACCCCGCGCGCCCCCGCGCTCCCCCCGCCCCGCCTCCGCTGTTTCGCGGTGATCAAGAGGTTTGCGTCAGGATTCCGGGGGCGGGGTGACGCAAACCTCTTGATCACGGGGGCGAGGGGCGGGGGCGAGGTGCGGCGGGGTGCGCGTGGTGGGGTAATTCGATGGACATGGTTTTCCGGGGCGGTGAGCATCGGGGCATGCGGCAGGACGAGATCTGGGACGCCGAGGCTGCTCGGCACTACGACACGCCGGGCGAGGGCATGTTCGCGGCCGAGGTGCTGGGGCCGACGGTGGACCGGCTGGCCGCGCTCGCCGGTGACGGGCCGGCACTGGAGTTCGCCATCGGGACCGGTCGGGTCGCCGTCCCGCTGGCCGCCCGGGGGATCCCGGTCACCGGCATCGAGCTGTCCGCCCCGATGATCGCGCAGCTCCGCACCAAGGTGGACCCGGACACGATCCCGGTGGTCGCCGGTGACATGGCGACCGCCGTCGCCCCGGGTGAGTTCTCCCTCGTCTATCTGATCTACAACACGATCGCCAACCTGCTCACCCAGGCCGAGCAGGTGGCCTGCTTCCGCAACGCCGCCCGGCACCTCGCCCCCGGTGGCCGGTTCGTCGTTGAACTGTGGGTGCCCGAGCTGCGCAAACTGCCGCCCGGTCAGCAGGCGGTGGTGTGGCACTCCGAACCCGGCTACGTCGGCCTGGACACCTACGACGTGCTGAACCAGCAGGTGGTGTCCCACCATTTCCGGTTCGGCGACGGTCGGCAGGCGGAACTGTTCCGCACCCCGCACCGCTACGTCTGGCCCGCCGAGCTGGACCTGATGGGGCAGCTCGCCGGGTTCACCCTGGAGAGCCGGCACGCCGACTGGACCGGCGGCGAGTTCACCGCCGAATCCCGCTCCCACGTCTCCGTCTACCGTCAGCCCTAGCCCTAGCCTGCGTCTGGTCTGCACCCCGTCGGGTCTGCCGATCACCGGGGCGCTGGCCACGCCGAAGGTCGACGAGCGGCAGGTTCTGACCGCGGTCCTGGATCACGATCCGGGCCTGGTCGCTGACCGTCCGTGCCTGAGGGGTGGCTGCCCGGGTCGCGCAACGCCGGCCTTCAGCGGTGGGCACCGCGTCTCGACGTCGTCGCGCCCGGACTGACCATCACCGCGCCCGGACTGACCATCACCGCGTCCGGACTGGTCGGCGCCGCGTTGCCCGCAGGGGCAGCCCGGACTGCCCGCAGGGCCGGCCGGTGACCGGGGAGGGGGCCGGTAGATCCGGTGCACGCTGGTGCGGACCCGCCCACCGACCGGGAGACAGGCGTGCATCCGCATCAGGACGTCCAGCCGGCGCCGTGGCAACACACGTTCGCCACGACCTTCGCCTGGATCGCCGAGTACGAGCCGGCGTTCTTCCAGCGCCTCACCTGGGCCGAGACCCAGCAGAACCCCACCTGCCTGGCGATGTTCCACGCCTGGGCCGACGAGCAGGCCGCCCACACCGGCGTCGATCAGCTGCGCCGTAGCCTGGCCACGATCACGCTGCTCCAGCAGCACGCCAGTGGGCAGCTGGACCGGGACCACCTCGTCGTCGCGCTGGTGGACACCGTCCGGCCGCCGTGGGTCGACCACCCCCTGGCGGTGGCGTTCGGGGAGGTCGATCCGACGCTCGTCGCGGAGTTCGCACAGATCGACGACATGTACGCGCTGGTCGCCCGGTTGGCGCAGGTGTTCGAGGTGGACACCGGGGCCACGTTCGCCTTCTGGTCGGTGGCCGCCGAGGCCCTCGCCGGCGAGGTCGCCGGGGCGTACCTGCCGTACTTCGCCGCGGCCTGCGACGAGCACCTGCGGCAGTGGTACCTGACCGCCACCGTCGCGCAACCGGACCTGCCCGGTCAGCCCGGGGACCCGGCACCTGACGGCGGCGACCAGCCGGCACCCCGGTGGTTGGACTACCTGGACCCCGACCAGTTCCCGCAGGTGCTGGCGGACTGCCCGGACCTCGCCGCCGACATGGCCGAGTACAACACGCAGGCGTACGCGTTCAGCCTGGCCGGGCCGTACCAGGAGGAGTACCGGTCGTCGGTGCACGATGCCATCGCCCGCGTCATGGCCTGGTACGCCCACCGTCAACCGGTGATCCTGGGTCGCCTCCAGGCGTTCGGCGGGCAGCAGGGGCAACCCGACGATCCGGCGACCGCCCACCTGCAGGCCCTCGCCCCGCAGTGGGAGCAGCTCCGCCAGGCCTGCGAGCTCCTCACCGCCGCCCTCGAACCCGGCTTCACCGGATATCCGCCGGCCCAGCCGTTGCCGGTTCGGGAACAGATCGCGGCGGCGGCGCGGGCCCGGCTGTCGGCCAGGGAAAGCCAACAGGCCAGTGCGCAACCGCCGCAACCGGTCGAGACGCCGCGAGCCGTCGAGACGCCGCGAGCTGTCGAGGTGCCGAGAGCTGTCGAGGTGCCGCGACCACCATCCCGCCGGCCCGAGCGGGTCGAGCAGCGCGGACCGTCGACTCCGGGCGGCATCACCGACGAGCAGTGGCGGCAGGTCGCGGCGATCCTGCCGGGCAGCGACGCGCATGGGGGCCGGCGGTACGACCGCCGGCTGATCGTGGAAGCGATCTACCACCGCAGACGCACCGGCTGCACCTGGCCGGACATGCCGGCGCACTATCCACCCGGCTCGATCGTCGCCAACTACCAGTCGACCTGGGAACGCGACGGCACCATGCGCCTGATCGAGGCGATCCTGGGCCAGTAGCCGCCGGGTCGGGCCGGGGCCGGCGGGTCGGGTCGGGGCCGGCGGGTCGGGTCGGGTCAGTGGGTGCCGACACCCTTGCCGGTGGCGGCGACGAAGGAGCGCCAGGCCCGGCGCTCGAAGGTGAGGACGGGCCCGGTCGGATCCTTGCTGTCGCGCACCCCGACGACGCCCGGCAGGCCGCCGGCGACCTCGACGGCCCCCTACCGCCGGGGACCGGCCACCCCGCTCCCGCCGGGCTGAGCGGTCCGGGCTGAGCTGGCCGGGGTGGGGCGGGCGGCGGCATGGGGGCCGATATAGCGGTGTCCGGAGGTACGGGATGCCGCTATATCAACCCAAAAGGATCGATCCACCCCGACCCCAGGCGAGTCGATCAAGGGTGCGGAGTGCTGGTCGATGACCTGCGCCACGTTGGGGCGGTGGGCGGCGACAGGTCAGGGCCGGCCGGTGACACACTGGTCGCCGCGGTCGACGAGGGCATGAGGGGGCGGCGTGCGCTGGCGGAGCTTCGTGGCGGTCGGGGACAGCTTCACCGAGGGCATGGACGACGCCTACCCGGACGGCACCTACCGGGGCTGGGCGGACCTGGTGGCTACCCGGCTGGCCGCCGAGGCCGGGCCGGACTTCGGCTACGCGAACCTGGCCATCCGGGGCCGGCTCTTCCCGAGTGTCGTCGCCGAGCAGGTGCCCGCCGCGCTCGCCATGAAGCCCGACCTGGTCAGCTTCGCGGCCGGCGGCAACGACGTGCTGCGCCGTACCTTCGACCCGGACGCGCTGGCGACCCGGTTCGACGCCGTGGTGGCCCGGCTGCGCGCCAACGGTTCCGACGTGATCCTCTTCCGCTTCGCCGACGTGCTGGCCCGGCTGCCCGGCCAGCGTCTCGTCTCACCTCGGATCGCGCTGATCAACCGGCTCATCGGCGAGATCTCCGAGCGGCACGGCGCGGTCCTGATCGACCTGTTCGCCGACGACACGTTCCGGCTCAACCCGATGCTCTGGAGCCCTGACCGGCTGCACCTGTCAGCCGCCGGGCACCGGCGGGTCGCCGCCCAGGTGCTGACGACGCTCGGGGTGGGCTGCGACGAGGAGTGGCTGATGGTGCCGGAGCGCCCGGCCGCCACCCCGTGGCTCGCCGCCCGCGCCGCCGACCTGAGCTGGGTCGGCCGGCACCTGGCCCCGTGGATCACCCGTCGACTCACCGGCCGGTCCTCCGGCGACACGGTCACCGCGAAGCGTCCGATCCTCGGCCCGGTCACCGACTGACGTGCGCACCCTGCACACCGCCCCCCTGCTGCGCCTCACCCGGGACGACGGGCCGCCGCCGGACCGGCCGGTGCCGGGGGACGACGATGCGCTGTCGGACGGGGCGACGTCGAAGGACGACGCGCTGTCGGGCCTGGCGGTGCCGGCCCCGGGTGGGCCGCCGCCGGACCAGCCGGCCCCGGGCGACGGAGGGCCACTGTCGGGCTGGGCGGTGCTGGTCGACGGGGACCGGATCGAGGCGGTCGGACCGGTCGGGGAGCTGACGCAGGCGTACCCGATGGTGCGGGTGCGGCGGTGGCCCGGCACCCTCGGGCCGGCGCTGGTGCACGACGGGCCGCTGCCCCCGGCGGCCAGTCCGCGTGAACGGGTGCACGCGTTGCTGCGGGTGGGGGTCGGTGCGGTGCTCGCCGGGCACCTGACCGACCCGGCGCTACGGGCGGCGGTGGCCCGTAACGACGTGGCCGTCCTCGACGTGGCACGACCCCTGGCCCTCACCGTCGGTAGCCGCGCCGACCTGGCCGTCTTCGCCGACGACGGCCGCTGCCTCGCCACCGTCGTCGCCGGCCGCCTGGTACACCGCCGCGCCTGACCGACCGACGTTCCGGGCCCAACGGGCGGTCGACGCCCCGGATTCCGGCGTAACTTGGGGCTCATGTCTGTGCCGAGTGATCCGCATCCCCGCCTCCAGTCGTACGCCGACCCGCAGCGGCTGGTCACCACCGAATGGTTGGCCGAACACCTCGGCGACGAGGGTCTCGTCGTGGTCGAATCCGACGAGGACGTGCTGCTCTACGACACCGGTCATATCCCCGGGGCCGTCAAGGTCGACTGGCACACCGAGCTGAACGACCAGGTGACCCGGGACTACCTGGACGCGGAGAGCTTCGCCGAGCTGTGCGCGGCCAAGGGCATCGGCCGCGACGACACGGTGGTCTTCTACGGCGACAACTTCAACTGGTGGGCCGCGTACGCGCTGTGGGTGTTCACCCTGTTCGGCCACTCCGACGTACGGCTGCTCGACGGCGGCCGGCAGAAGTGGATCGCCGAGGGGCGCGAGCTGACCCGGGAGAAGACGGTCCGGCCGCGCGCCGACTATCCGGTGCCGCAGCGCAACGACGCGCCGGTCCGGGCGTACCGGGAGCAGGTGATGGCGCACGTGGCGGCGGGCCGCCCCCTGGTCGACGTCCGTTCGCCGGGCGAGTACACCGGCGAGATGCTGCACATGCCCGACTATCCGCAGGAGGGCGCGCTGCGCGGGGGGCACATCCCGGGCGCGGTGAGCAAGCCGTGGAAGTCCGCCGCGAACGACGACGGCACTTTCAAGTCGGCCGACGAGCTGCGGGCGATCTACACCGACCAGCTCGGGTTGAGCCCGGCCGACGACGTGGTGGCCTACTGCCGGATCGGTGAACGTTCCAGCCACACCTGGTTCGTGCTGCACCACCTGCTGGGCTTCCCGCAGGTACGCAACTACGACGGTTCGTGGACCGAGTGGGGCAACCTGGTCCGGGCCCCCGTGGT
>NZ_JBMDWU010000183.1:0-16435 GCF_048594385.1 Micromonospora sp.
CGCGGTCAGCGCGTCCTGCTCGGGGCCGGGGCCGAGCAGCCAGATGGCGTGCGTGCGGCCGGCCTGGTCGGTGTCGGTGGCGGCCGGCGCGCCCGCCGTGTCGGTCGCCGTCGCGAGCGCGGCGTGCAGCTCGTCACCGCGCCCGGTCTGGAGCAGGAGTACGGGGGAGAGCAGGTGCCCCAGCGCCTCGGCCAGGGCGACGCGCTCCCGCACCTTGGCGATGAAGACGTCCTCGTTGCGGATCACCAGGCCGGGCTCGTCGGCGCTGGTGGAGATCTGGTCGGTGTCGACCATGGCGAACAGCCCGTACGCCGACTCCTCCCCCGGGGCGCTGATCCGGTAGAGGACCACCACCTGCTCGGCGGGGGTGTAGCTGCCGTCGGCCTTGGCCTCGGTGAGCCGGGCCACCGCGTCACCGAGCGCGTCGGAGAAGGACTTCCCCAGGCTCTCCGGCGCCCGGTGGGGCATCTCGATGCCGAGGGCACTGTGCGGGTTCGCCTCGATGATCGCGGTGATCTCCGCGTCGTCGGCGAACTCGTCGTAGTTCTGCGCGCCGGTGCCGCCAGTGGTGATCCAGGCCCGGGCGATCGGATGCACGACCGTCATGGGGGTTGACGCTACCGGCGACGACGGCCCAGGCGACGCCGACCCCGCGCCGGGTCCACCAGATGAACCGTCCCCCGGCGGGGCCCGATCGGGCCGGACCCCACCGGGGTGGCGGTCAGTCGAAGATCGGGCCCAGCTCGCGGGACCGCTTCAGCTCGTAGAAGCCGGGGGTGCCGGCGACCAGCAGGACGCCGTCCCAGAGCCGGCCGGCGGCCTCACCCTTGGGCGACGGGGTGATGACCGGGCCGAAGAAGGCGATCTTCTCGCCGTCCGGGCCGGGGGCGTGCACCACGGGGGTGCCGACGTCGGTGCCGACCGGGCGCATCCCGGCCTCGTGGCTGGCCCGCAGCGCCTCGTCGTACTCGGTGGAGTCGGCGGCGTCGGCGAACGACGGGTCCAGCCCGACGTCGGCCAGCGCCGCGGTGATCATCTCCCGACCCAGCGGCTCCTTGCCGAGGTGGATGCGGGTGCCCATGGCGGTGTAGAGCTTCGCCAGCGTCGCGCCGCCGTGCGCCTGCTCCACGGCGATGCAGACCCGCACCGGCCCCCAGCCCAGCTTCATCATCTCCTGGTACTGCTCGGGCAGCTCCCGGCCCTCGTTGAGGACGGAGAGACTCATCACGTGGTAACTGATGTCCACATCCCGGACCTGCTCGACCTCCAGGAGCCAACGGGAGGTGATCCAGGCCCACGGGCACAGCGGGTCGAACCACATGTCGACGGCGACACGTTCGGTCACGGTGGAGTCCCTTCGTGACGTCAGACACGCCGGCGGACCCGGCGCGGTTTCCCTCGATCC
Organism: Micromonospora sp.; assembly: GCF_048594385.1. NCBI lineage: Bacteria > Bacillati > Actinomycetota > Actinomycetes > Micromonosporales > Micromonosporaceae > Micromonospora > Micromonospora sp. Next base: position 1,406 of record NZ_JBMDWU010000183.1, read on the forward strand.
TCACCCCCCACGGCATCGATCGGTAGCGGAATGAGAGCGTGACGTCGACCACCGCAGGGCCGGTGCATGGAAGACTCGGCTCGGGTCGCCGCCACGAGCGGCCGGCAGGGGCTGGCGCAGCCGGAAGGCGGCGAGAGTGGGATGGAGACGAAAGTGCCAGGAGTGCGCAACCTGACCCAGGTCGAGGCCACCGAGCGGGCCCGCCTGCTGGAGGTCACCGGGTACGACATCAACCTCGACCTGTCAACGGCGGTGCAGGCCGAGGGCCGCACGTTCCGGTCGGTGACCGAGGTCAGGTTCCGCTGTGCCGAACCCGGTGCCGGCACCTTCATCGAGACGGCCGCCGAGTCGGTGCGCGCGGCCACGCTCAACGGCGAGCCGGTGGACCTCGCCGGCTGGTCGGCCGAGAAGGGCCTGGCGCTGACCGGGCTGGCCGCCGAGAACGTGCTCGTGGTGGACGCCGACTTCGGCTACTCCAACAGCGGTCAGGGCCTGCACCGCACCGTCGACCCGGTAGACGGCGAGACGTACCTCTACAGCCAGTTCGAGACGGCCGACGCGCAGAAGGTCTTCGCCTGCTTCGACCAGCCCGACCTGAAGAGCGTCTACACCTGGCACGCCACCGTGCCGGCGCACTGGCGGGTGGTGTCCAACATGCCCGTCGAGCGGGAGGAACCGGCCGGCGAGGGACTCAAGACCGTCCACTTCGCCACCTCGGCACGGATGAGCACCTACATCACCGCGCTGTGCGCCGGGCCGTACCACGAGGTGCGGGACAGTCACGACGGCATCGACCTGGGCGTCTTCTGCCGGGCCTCGATGGCCCCGCACCTGGACGCCGACGACCTGTTCCTGATCACCAAGCAGGGCTTCGACTTCTTCCACGAGCAGTTCGGGGTGCGGTACCCGCTGCCGAAGTACGACCAGCTCTGGGTGCCCGACTTCAACGCCGGCGCGATGGAGAACTTCGGCTGCGTCACCCACGCCGAGTCGCACTACCTGTTCCGCTCGCAGGTCACCGACTTCGAGTACGAGCAGCGGGCCAACACGATCCTGCACGAGCTGGCCCACCTGTGGTTCGGCGACCTGGTCACCATGCGCTGGTGGAACGACCTGTGGCTCAACGAGTCGTTCGCCGAGTGGGCGAGCCACTGGTGCAACACCCACGCCACACGGTTCTCCGAGGCGTGGACGACGTTCCTGTCGATCCGCAAGAACTGGGGCTACCGGCAGGACCAGCTCTCCTCCACCCACCCGGTCTACTGCGAGATGCCGGACCTGGAGGCGGTCGAGGTCAACTTCGACGGCATCACGTACGCCAAGGGCGCCAGCGTGCTCAAGCAGCTCGTGGCGTACGTCGGTGAGGAGCCGTTCCTGGCGGGGCTGCGGGCGTACTTCGGCAAGCACGCGTGGGGCAACGCCACCTTCGACGACCTGCTGTCGGAGCTGGAGACGGCCTCCGGCCGGGAACTGCGCAAGTTCGCCGCCCAGTGGCTGGAGACCGCCCAGGTCAACACCCTGCGCCCCGAGGTGACCATCGGCGCCGACGGCGGCTACGAGCGGGTGCTGGTCCGGCAGGAGGCCCCGGCCGGTCACCCGACGCTGCGCACCCACCGCATCGGCGTCGGCCTGTACGACCTGACCGACGGCCGGCTGGTCCGCCGCGAACGCGTCGAGGTGGACGTCACCGGCGAGGTGACCGAGCTGTCGGTGCTGCACGGACGGCCGGCCGCCGACGTGCTGCTGCTCAACGACGACGACCTGACCTACACCAAGCTGCGGCTCGACGAGCGGTCCATGGCGACCGTGGTGCAGCACATCGCCGGCTTCGACTCGTCGCTGGCCCGCGCGCTGTGCTGGACGGCCGCCTGGGACATGGTCCGCGACGCGGAACTGTCCACCCGCGACTACGTCGCGCTGGTGCTGGCCGGGCTGCCCGCCGAGACCGACATCAACCTGGTCACCGCCACCCTGCGGCAGGCCAGCACCGCGCTGATCTTCTACGCCGACCCGGCCTGGGCGCCGACCGGCTGGGCCGAACTGTCCCGCACCGCCCGGGACACGCTGGCGGCGGCCGAGCCGGGCAGCGGTTTCCAGCTCGCCTGGGCCCGCGCGTACGCCTCGGCGGCCCGCGCCGACGAGGACCTGGCGACGCTGCGCGGGTGGCTGGCCGGCACCGACGTGCCGGCGGGCCTCACCATCGACACCGAGCTGCGGTGGACGGTGCTGCAGTCGCTGGTGGCCAAGGGGGCGGCCGGCACCGCCGAGATCGAGGCGGAGCTGGCCGGCGACCGGACGGCCTCCGGCGAGCGGGAGGCCGCCTACGCGCACGCGCTGGTGCCGACCGCGGAGAACAAGGCGACGGTGTGGTCCCTGCTGACCGGCCCGGACGCGCTGCCGAACTGGCGTAACCGGGCGCTGTTGCAGGGCCTCACCCACCCGACGCAGGTCGCGCTGACCGCGCCGTACCGGGAGCGGTACTTCGCCACGGTGGCGCAGGTGTGGGCGCAGCGTGACAGCGAGCCGGCGCAGGAGTTCGTGCAGCTTGCGTACCCGGCGTACCTGGTCGAGGAGGAGACGGTGGCGGCGACCGACGCGTGGCTGGCCGGCGACGGCCAGCCGGCGCCGCTGCGCCGGCTGGTGGCCGAGGGACGCGACGGGGTGGTCCGGGCGTTGAAGGCCCGCGCGCGGGACGCCCGCAGCAGCTGACAGCCGAGGTGGTACGGCCCGGGGCCGGCGCGGGTGCGAGCCCACGCCGGCCCCGGTCGTTCCGCGGTGCCGGCCTGGCACGGGCAGTACCGGTACGCGCCACCCGGGACGGGACTCCATGGACGTGACGGAGCCCGGTCCGCGTGGTGCGGGCCGGGCTCCGGAGTGTTCGGGACGTGCGGGTGGGGCTCAGGCCCGACCGGCGTGGCTGGCGAGCTGGTCGAGGCCCTGGATGATGCCGCCGGCCAGGTCCCCGCCGCCGAAGGACGCCACCATGGACAGCGCGGCCAGCTTGACGTACGTGTCGGGGATGCGCTTGCGGGCGTACCGGCCGGTGACGACCTCCAGCTGGCGCTGGTTGGGCGACACGGCGATCAGCACCGACCTGTCCGGCTCGGCGAGCTGGCGGTGCAGCCGCTCGGCGTGCTCCCGGACCGGCTCGTCGAGGCCGCCGACGTAGACCGAGAAGACCAGGCCGCTGCCCTGGTCGGCCAGGCGCAGCGCCTCGTCGATGCGCAGCAGTTGCCGGGTCGAGAACGGCCCGTCCAGCACCTCGGGCGGGGTGCCCGTGCCGGCCTGGTCGACCTGCTCACCAACGGTCACTTGCGCCTCCGGTTCCACCGGCCGGCGCCTCGATGCCGGCCTGCTGCTGCTTGTGGCTGGTCAGCGCCGGCGCCTGGGCACCGGCGGCCAGGGCGGTGCCGGCCGAGTCGGCCAACTGCTCCGGGCGGCCCAGGAACCAGACCGGCGTGAAGTCGAAGCGTCGGCCCGGCCGGTAGCGCTTGGCGCCGCCGCCGCTGCCGTGGTTGGCGGCGAAGACCAGCCCGACGATCACCAGCACCACCGCCGCCGGGATGCCGACGAAGATCAGCAACGTGTCAGTGACAGACAATCCCAACGCCCCCAGGCGGTAAGAGAGACCAGAGCTTCCGGGTCGGGTGGACGATCGTGACACCGGCTCCCGACTCCGCTGCCATTCACGTTAGCGGAGCCGACGCCCCGCGAGCCTGCGGGGTGCCGATCCCACCTGTCACTCAAGTGTTCCAGCGGCCCCACGGCGGCGACGAGTCGGGTCACCCGGTCCCATCCTGCCGGTTCGGTACCCGATCGCGCCGGGACGACACGACCGGCACGGGTGTGGCGTCCGCCCCATATTCCGCTGACATGACCCGGCCGGGATTGCCGGTCTCGACGCCGGGACCCGGAGGATGGCCCGTACCGATCGGACGTTCTCGATCGATTCCGGTCCACCCATCCGCAGGGAGCCCCCGTGCAACCCGTGCCCGCCCTCCACCCCCACCCCACCCGTGCCCGCCGGCCCTGGCCCCGGCTGGTCACCCGGCCGCTGCTCGCGCTCGCCCTGGTCGGCGGCAGCGCGCTCGCCGCACCTGCGGCGAGCGCCGCGCCCGTCGACGGCCGGACGGTCGCGGCGGTCGCCGCCAACCCGTACGAGCGGGGCCCCGCCCCGACGACCGCCAGCATCGAGGCCACCCGGGGGCCGTTCGCCATCGCCCAGAGCACCGTCGCGGCGTCCGCCGTGAGCGGGTTCCGGGGTGGCACGATCTACTACCCGACCAGCACCGCCGAGGGCACCTTCGGCGCGGTGGCGATCTCCCCCGGGTACACCGCCAGCCAGTCCAGCGTCGCCTGGCTCGGCCCCCGGCTGGCCTCGCAGGGCTTCGTGGTCATCACCATCGACACCCTCTCCGTGTACGACCAGCCGGCCTCCCGGGGCACCCAACTGCTGGCCGCGTTGGACTACCTGACCGGCAGCAGCGCGGTGCGGACCCGGATCGACCGCACCCGGCTCGCGGTGATGGGGCACTCGATGGGCGGCGGTGGCAGCCTGTCGGCGGCGAACACCCGGCCCGCGTTGCAGGCCGCCATCCCGCTGACCGGCTGGCACACCGTCAAGAACTGGTCGTCGGTACGGGTGCCGACGCTGGTGATCGGCGCGGAGAACGACTCGACCGCCCCGGTGGCCTCGCACTCGGAGCCGTTCTACACCAGCCTGCCGGCGAGCCTGGACAAGGCGTACCTGGAGTTAAACGCGGCCGGTCACTCCGCGCCTACCTCGCCGAACGTCACCGTGGCGAAGTACAGCATCTCCTGGCTGAAGCGGTTCGTCGACGACGACACCCGCTACGAGCAGTTCCTCTGCCCGGCACCCCGGGGCAGCGCCATCGAGGAGTACCGGGACACCTGCCCGCACTCCTGACCGCGTACCGGCCGGTCCCGTCGCCCCGCCCGGCGGCGGGGCCGGTCCGTGGGCCGGGGCGTCACCCACCGCAGGCGCTCACCGCCGGGGTCACATCGCGGTGCGGGCCGACCACAGCTCGGGGAAGACCACCCGGGACATGCTGCGCTGCAACCAGGCCAGCCCGGCCGAGCCGCCGCTGCCCACCTTGGCGCCCATGGTGCGCTGCACGGCCTTGACGTGGTTCCAGCGCCAGTCGCCGAACTGCTCGGCCACGTCGGCCAGCGCGTCGCCGAGCTGCCGCAGGTGGTTGTCCGGCCCGTCGTCGTCGTAGACCGCCACCCAGGCCGCCTCGACCCGGGGGTGCGGCAGGTGCTCGTCGGCGACGTCCCGGTCCCGCAGCTCGGCGGGCAGTTCGTGCCCGTGCCGGCCGAGCAGGGCGACCACGTCGTCCCAGAGGCTCGGCGTGGCCAGCGCGGCGCGCAGGTCGTCGTACACCCCGGGTTGGCGGCGGAAGGGGCGGATCAACGCCGGGTCGCGCAGCCCGAGCAGGAACTCCAGCTGGCGGTACATCGCGGACTGGAAGCCGGAGCCCTCGCCGAGCAGGTTGCGGAACCGGTTGAAGTCGGCCGGGGTCATCCAGCGCAACCCGCGCCAGGCGGCGTTGAGCCCCTCCAGGTGCAGGGCGGCCCGGCGCAGCGGGGCGAGCGCCGCCCACACCCGGTCGGCCCGCAGGTCACGCTGGGCCTGGCGCAGCTCGTGGCAGGTCAGCCCGAAGTACAGCTCCATGATCTGGCTGACCATCAGGAAGGACATCTCACCCGGGTCGCTGCTCAGCGGCTGTTGGAGGGTGTGCAGGGTGCTGGCGTGCACGTACGCGTCGTAGGGCGTCCGGTCGGCGAACTCCAGGGTGGGCTCACCGCCGTTGCGGGCGGCGCGGGCCCGCCGCTGCTGCGGGGTGGACGGGCGTACGACCGGGTTCGGGGCGTACGCCCGCTGGTCCGTCTGTTCCACCGTCTCGCCTCCTCCGGTTCGGCTGTCCGAACATGATCTCCCGTCACGTACCCGTGGCGGAATGCCGCTTCGATGGAGCTGAGCGGCTCTCACTTCACGAACGAAAGGCACTTCGGCCGATCCGCCTGCCGAAGATAAGGTCGGTACGTGGACGAGATGGACTGGGCCCTGCTGCGCGAGTTGCAGGCCGACGCGCGGCTGTCGTACAGCGAGCTGTCCCGGCGGGTGCACCTGTCCCCGCCGGCGGTCGCCGAACGGGTCCGCCGGCTGGAGGAGTCCGGGGTGATCACCGGCTACCACGCGCACGTCGACCTGGCCCGCGCCGGCCGTGGAGTGGTGGCGCTGATCCGGATGTCCTGTTACGGCCCCCGGTGCATCCTGCACGACCCGAACGTCGTCGACTGGCCGGAGATCCAGGAGATCCACCGGATCACCGGGGACGCGTGCAGCATGCTCAAGGTCGCCGCCGGCTCGATCGGGCAGTTCGAGGCGGTGATCGACCGGCTCGCCCCGTACGGGCAGCCGTCCAGCACGATGGTGCTCTCCAGCCCGTTGCAGTGGCATCCGGTCACCCCGCTGCCACCCGCCTGACCCCGGGCGGGCCCGAGTCCGGGTTTGCCCCCGGGCCAGCGGGAATGCAGCCCCGCACACCCGTCGCAGGATTCCGGCGAACTGTCGCCGGGAGGGGGGAATCATGCGGGGGCTCACTCTGCACCGTCGTGCCGTCCACGCCGTACTGGCGATGCTCACCCTGGTCGGGGTGTTCGTCCTGGCCGCGGCCACCCCGGCGCGCGCCGGGGAGAACACCTTCGTCGAGGTCACGCCGAACACCGCGCAGGCCGGCACCCGGGTCAACGTCCGGGCGAGTTGCGACAACGCCAACAACCAGCAGGCCACCGTGCACTCGGACGCCTTCGGGCGGGTGGTGCTGCGGCCCGACAACGGCTTCCTCACCGGTGCGGTCACCGTCCCGGGCAACAAGCAGCCCGGGGACTACCCGGTCGACCTGCGGTGCGCCAACGGCAACACCGCCTCGACCATGCTGACCGTGCTGAACATGGCCCAGCCGAGCAAGGGCCCGGCGACCGGCGGCGGCGGGACGGCGGGTGACCGGGGCAGCGGTTCGCTGCTGCTGGTCGGCGGCCGGGCCGGGGTGGCCGGGGCGGCCGGGCTCGGCGTCGTCGGCGGCACCCGCCGACGGCCGCGGCCCGGTGCCTGACCGCCTGTCGCCATGGCCCGTACCCGTTCGCGGCCGGCCGGCCACCGGTTGCGGGCGGCGGCCCGGCGTACCGTCCGGGTCGCCGCCGGCCGCCGGCACGCCGCCCGCCGGATCGCCGCCCGCACCCGCCGCGCCGCCCGGCGTTTCCGCCGGGTCGCCGGCCAGGCCTTCTCCGCCAGCGTGACCACCGCCGACCCGGTCACCCAGGCCCGTCCGGTACGCCCGGTGCCCCGGGTCCCGGCGTTCGGCGGCCGGTTCGCCGGGTCCGGGCCGGGCCTGCCGGTGCTGGCGATCGCCGCGGTGATGCTGCTGATCGTGGCGATGCTCGGGGTGGAGCGGGTCACCGGGCTCAGCGTCCTGCCGGACCGGTTCGTCGCCGGCCTGCGCCCGCCACCGAAGCGGTTCCCGGTGCTGGCGGGCAGCCCGCCGACCCAGATCGCCATCTCCCGGATCGACGTGCGGGCCCCGGTGCACCAGGTCGGCATCGCCCCGGACGGCAGCATCGACGTCCCGGCCGCCGCCCGCGCCCAGGAGGCCGGCTGGTACGACCAGGGCCCCACTCCCGGCCAGTACGGCCCGGCGGTGATCGTCGGGCACGTGGACACCACCACCGGCCCGGCGGTCTTCCACGGGCTGCGGGAACTGCGTGACGGCGACGAGATCGAGGTGACCCGGGCCGATCACCGGGTGGCCGTCTTCGAGGTCGACCAGGTGCAGCGGTACGGCAAGGAACGGTTGCCGGTAGACGAGATCTTCGGCGACTTCAGCCGCCCCAACCTGCGGTTGATCACCTGCGGCGGGCGCTGGGTCGGCGGCGGGACCGGCTACGCCGACAACGTCGTCGTGTACGCCACCCTGGTCCGGGCCCGCTGACCCGCGGTCGTTCCGGCCGCCCCGGGAGCACCCGACGGCGACGCGGCGGTCAGGCGGGCGCAGCGGTCGGGCGGCTCGGCCCCGCCCGGCGGTCAGGCGGCTTCGGCCTCGCGCAGCGGCTCCCGCAGGTCGAGCCAGTCCGCCCAGCGTGGGTCGGGCGCCCGGTGGCCGAGCACCCGCCAGGCGTTGCCCTTCGGGGCCGCCGGCAGGCAGTGCAGCCGCCAGCCCAGCTCGGCCGGGGTCTTGTCGCCCTTGGTGTGGTTGCACCGGGCGCACGCCGCGACCACGTTCTCCCAGGCGTGCCGGCCGCCACGGCTGCGCGGGAAGACGTGGTCGATGGTCTCGGCCGGCCCCCGGCAGTAGGCGCAGCGGTTGCCGTCGCGGGCGAAGATCGCCCGGCGGGAGAGCCCGACGTGGGTGCGGTAGGGCACCCGGACGAACCGGGTCAGCCGCACGACCGAGGGGACGGGGAGCGCGTCGTGGGCGCTGTGCAGGATGCCGTCGCCGTCGGCGACGCAGACGGCCTTGGCGGAGAGCACCAGGATCGCGGCGCGACGCACGGACACGACACACAGCGGCTCGTAGGTGGCGTTGAGGACCAGCGCGCCGGAGCCCACCGTGGGTCGTATGTCAGGCATCGTGCTCACCCTCCCGGTCCAGCCGCTCCCACCGCTGGCAGCGCCGGCCGAGCCCCGGGCAGCCGAGGGCCACGACCGACTCCGGCGGGATCACCGTCGTCCGTTGACGCCTATCGTCCCTGATCGGACCGCGTAATGCACGTACTAATCCGGGGTACCCGCGGAACCCTCCGCACGATGTAGGAAGATGTCCGGTTCGGCGCCGTACGATCATGGGCCGGGACTCTCCGGTGGGCCGGCCGACGGCCCCCGCGTCCGCTGCGGTACTAAGACAGGGTGAGCGCCCTCAGCCTGTCGACCGTCGTCCTGTCCGCCGCATCGAGCCCGGCCCCGAGTGGCAGCCCGGGTGCCGGGGACGGCTCGGGTGCCGACTGTCTGGGCAGCACCTCCTGCGAGTACCTCTACCGGGTGACCGGGTCGGCCTGGTTCGCCGAGGGCAGCTACTGGATCCTGCTCAAGCCGCTGCGGGTGGTGCTGATCCTGCTGCTGGCGTTCGTGGCCCGCTGGGCGCTGCACCGGACGATCAACCGGCTGGTCCGGACCACCACCGACGGGGCGGTGCCCACCCTGCTGCGTCCGCTGCGCGAGCGGGTGCCCACCGCCACGCTCGACCCGACCGAGTTCGTCCCCGAGCGGCGTCGCCAGCGTGCCGAGGCGATCGGCTCGGTGCTGCGCAGCATGGTCACCGCGTTCGTCTTCGGCATCGCGCTGCTGATGATCCTGCGCGAGTTCAGCTTCGACCTGGCCCCGCTGCTGGCCAGCGCCGGCATCGCCGGGGTGGCGCTCGGCTTCGGCGCGCAGAGCCTGGTGAAGGACCTGATCGCCGGGCTGTTCATGCTGATCGAGGACCAGTACGGCGTCGGTGACACGGTCGACCTGGGCGAGGCGACCGGGGTGGTCGAGTCGGTGGGGCTGCGGGTCACCACGGTCCGCGACGGTCGCGGGGTGCTCTGGTACATCCGCAACGGCGAGATCATCCGGGTGGGCAACAAGAGCCAGGGCTGGGCGTTGGTCGTGGTCGACCTGCCGATCGGGTTCGCCGGCACCGAGGAGGCCAACGCGGTGCTGCGCACGGCCGCCGCCTCGGTGGCGGTGGACCCGGAGCTGTCCGCCGACATCGTCGAGCCGCCCGAGGTGCTCGGGGTGGAGCAGATGACCGTCGACGGCGCGGTGATCCGGACGGTGGTGAAGACCACGGCGGACGGCCAGTTCGCGGTCGGCCGGGAGCTGCGTCGCCGGCTCGCCGAGGCGTTGGAGAACTCCGGCATAACCGCACGGATCGCGGCGGCCCGGCTCTATCCGGGGCTGCCGCCGGTCGGCATGGCCACCGGCACCGCCGCCCCGACTGCCGCCGCCGGCCTGTCGGGCCCGACCGTCGGCACCTCCGCCGCCTCCGGCCCGGCGGCTACGACGGGTCCGGCCACCCCGACGGGCACGGACGATCCGACGGGCACGAACGATCCGACGGCCCCGGGGACCCCGGCGGGCACCGGCGGCACGGGTGCCGGGCGGGCCGGGGGTAGCTGAAACCGCAGCTCACCACCTGTCCGATGTGGTCCGATGGTCGGGGCTCGCGCGACGGGCGGCCCCTCCGGTATCGTCCGTTCGTTCAGTCGGGGATGCGACGATCAATCCGTTCGCCCTAGTCAGTTGTCAGACGATCGGGCAGAATCCGGTGCACGCGTTCCCGGGAGCGTGATCACGTCATCGCTGATCCGCGAATCTGACGACGGGGCCCCGCCGGGCCATCACAAGTGGCCGGTGCCGGGGCACGATGGAGGCGACGGTGTCCGACCAGCGACCCGCCCCGGACCGGCCGGCCACCTTCGGCGAGGTGTTCGGGCAGGGGGAGTTCCGGGCGGTCTTCGCCGCCAGTGTCCTGTCCTGGGTCGGTGACTACGTCGCCAAGGCCGCCGTCACCGTGCTGGTCTACCAGGAGAGCCGCTCCGTCGCCCTGTCCGCCGCCGCGTTCGCGGTGAGCTACCTGCCGTGGCTGGTCGGCGGCCCGCTGCTCGCCGCGCTCGCCGAGCGGTACCGGCACCGGCGGGTGATGGTGACCTGCGACGTCATCCGGATGCTGCTGACCGTCCTGATCGTGCTGCCCGGCCTGCCGGTCTGGGCGATCCTCGCGTTGCTCTTCGCCGCCACCCTGGCCAACCCGCCGAGCCAGGCGGCCCGCTCGGCGTTGCTGCCGGCGATCCTCACCGGCGACCGGCTGGTGCTCGGGCTGTCGCTCAACGCCAGCGCCAGCCAGGCCGCGCAGGTGGTCGGCTACCTGGCCGGCGCGGCGGTCGCGGCGGTCAGCCCGACGGCGGCGCTGCTGCTCAACGCGGCCACCTTCGGCCTGTCCGCCCTGTTCGTCCAGCTCGGCGTGCACGACCGGGAGCCGACGTTGAGCGCGGCGCACCGGACCCACCTGCTGCGGGAGACCGGCGAGGGCTTCCGGATCGTCTTCGGCACCCCCGTGCTGCGGGCGATCAGCCTGCTGGTGTTCAGCGCCATGCTCTTCTCGATCGTCCCGGAGGGACTGGCCGCCGCGTGGGCCGGTGAACGCTCCGGCAACGGCCTGGACTCGGGTGCCGCCCAGGCCGTCATCATGGCGGCCAACCCGGTCGGGTACATCGTCGGCGGCCTGCTGGTAGGCCGGCTGGTGTCGCCCGCCGGCCGGCTCACCCTGATGCGACCGCTGGCGGTGCTCGCCCCGCTGGCCCTGGTGCCGGCGCTGCTGAACCCGCCCCCCCTGGTGGTCGCCCTGCTCGCGGCGGCCTGCGGCTTCGCGGTCGCCGGTCTGATCCCGACGGCGAACGGTCTGTTCGTCCGGGCCCTGCCCAACGGCTACCGGGCCCGCGCCTTCGGCGTGATGGCCACCGGCATCCAGGTGATCCAGGGCGGTGCGGTGCTGGTCACCGGCATGCTCGCCGACCGCTTCTCGGTGCCGGTGGTGGTCGGGGTGTGGAGCGCCGCCGGGGTGCTGCTGATGCTGGCCACCGCGCTGCGCTGGCCGGACCGGGCCACCGTGGACGCCGCCGTGAAGGCCGCCGACCTGGCCAACGCCGGGTCACCGGCGGGCGACCGGCCCGGTTCGACGCCGCCCCGACCCGGACGGCGGACCCCTCGGCGGCACGCTGTGATGTGATCGGCCGCTGGGCGGCGGTCGTGGCGTCGCCGTACCTGGCAGGATGGAACGGTGGATTCCGCAGGCGACCTCCGGCCCGTTCCGTCGACGACCTTCTTCGACGCGGTCGGTGGTGAGCCCACCTTCCGGCGGCTCGTCGACCGGTTCTACGCCGGCATCGCCGACGATCCACTGCTGCGCCCGATGTACCCGGAGGACGACCTCGGGCCGGCCACCGAGCGGATGACGCTGTTCCTGATGCAGTACTGGGGCGGCCCGAACACCTATTCGGCCCAGCGGGGGCATCCCCGGCTGCGGATGCGGCACGCGCCGTTCCGGATCGGCGCGGCCGAGCGGGACGCCTGGCTGCGCCACATGCGCCGGGCGGTGGACGACCTGGGCCTGCCGCCGGAGCTGGCGGCCACCCTCTGGGACTACCTGGAGCGGTCGGCCTACTTCATGGTCAACGTGATGGAGGACCCGGCCGCCGGCTGACCCGGCCGCCGCGACGGCGCGGGCGGGGCGTCGGGCCGCTCAGAGCAGGGCACCCTCGTCGTGCAGCCAGTCGACGAAGGTGGTCGCCACGGCCGCGCCGCAGTCGAGCATCTCCACCAGCAGCGCGTCGTGCGCCCCGGCGCCGAGCGGCACCTGCAACTCGGCGTAGATGGGCAACTGGCCGCGCTCGGTCGGGTCGCCGATGTACGCCTTGCAGAACCGGCGGGTGTGGTTCCACTCGTTGACCACCCGGTAGGCCCGGTCGGCCCAGTCCGGCGGGACGGTGGCGTGCGGGCGGGCCCGCATGACCAGGATCTCGTCCTCGGGGCCTTCGAGGGTCACCAGCACCGCGTGCCGTTCCCACATGGCCAGCAGGTTGCCGTCACCGTCGGCCAGGTAACGCACGTCGAGCAGGTCGAGCGCGTCGCACACCCGGGCCAGGGTGACCGGGGCCACGGAGGCCGGCCGGTCGGTCACGACGGGCCGATCGGTGCCGGGGCAGTCCTCCGCCGGTTGCCGGGGCGGCGGTGGCCCCACCCGGATGCTGTCCACCGAGACTCCGCTTCGAGTTTCCGGTTCGCCGCCAGCGGCGGGACCAGGGCGCCATGACCACCACGGCATCGCTCGCGCACCTCACTCCCCAGCGGATCCAATCGCCTACGGTGCGTTGGATCCGAGGATGGACGGTACCCGGACAGCCGGGTTGAGACACCCCCCCAACGGCAGCCCCAGCCCGGAAGAATGAGCCGGGGTCATACTTTCGGCTGATCCCGCGCCGGACGAATTGCGAGATCGGAAACTTTCCGCGACCAGGCGGTTCCGTATGGTCCCACCAGACCGACCCACCGGCCGGCCACCCGGACCTGGACCTCCCCCGCCGCGGTGACCTCGGCCGGGCCGAGGAACCCCATCCGGACGAGCCCCTGCACCAGCCGTTGGGTGATCTCCACCGGGTCGGCCGGATCGGCGTCGGGAGTGACGGTCACCGCCACGTGGTCGAGCAGCGCCTCCCGCAGCATCCGCTGCCCCACCGCGCGCCCGCGTACCCCCTCGGTGGCGGCGGCGCGCAGGGTGCCCGCCGCGGCCTCGGCGATGCGCCGCAGCTCGGCGGCGGGCAGCACCTCGACCGGGCGGCTCACCACCGGGGGCAGCGGCCACCGCCACCGCTCGTCGCGGCCGGGCGGCAGCGCGGTGTCGGCGTCGGCCAGCCGGGCCAGCAGCGCGGCCGCGTCCACGGTGACGTCGGCCGGGGCGGTCCCGGCCACCGTCCGGACCACCAGCACGTCCCACGGCAGCCGGGCCCAGAGCGCGGTACGGCCGACGCCGGGCAGCGGGCGTAGCCGGACCACCGTGGCCGGGTCGAGGCGAACCAGCCGGGCCAGGAAGGCCCCCGCGTCGTCCGCCCCCACCAACCCGTGCTCCGGCCGGACGGTGGCCCCGCCGTTCACGCCGCCCCGCCGGTCGGTGCCCACGACTCCAGGAAGGCCCGTTCGGCGTCGCTGATCCGCCGGGGTCGCTTCTCCACCAGATCGAACGGGACCAGCACCGAGCGGGCGGTGCTGGCCAGCACCTCACCGTCGTACAGCTCGTAGGCGACGGTGAACGAGGCGGCCCGGATGCGCTCCACCCACAGTTCGATCCGGACGGTCGGCGCGGCCTCGGCGGTGGCCCGGCCGAGCGCGTAGTCGACCGGGCGCAGGTAGTCGACCTCGTGCCGGCGGATGACGACCCCGTCGGCGAACGAGCCGACCCCCCACGCCTTGCCGCCGGCGAACATCAACGCCACCCGCGCCTCCTCGTACAGGGTGAGGAAGCGCGAGTTGTTGACGTGGCCGTACGCGTCCAGGTCGGACCAGCGCAGGGTGCAGTGGTAGACGAAACGGTCCGCCATGCTCAGTCGCGGGTCAGCTTGCGGTAGGTCACCCGGTGCGGGCGGGCCGCCTCCGCCCCGAGCCGGTCGATCTTGTTCTTCTCGTACGCGTCGAAGTTGCCCTCGAACCAGAACCACTTCGCCGGGTTCTCGTCGTCGCCCTCCCAGGCCAGGATGTGGGTGGCGACCCGGTCGAGGAACATCCGGTCGTGGGAGATGACCACGGCGCAGCCGGGGAACTCCAGCAGGGCGTTCTCCAGGCTGGACAGCGTCTCGACGTCGAGGTCGTTGGTCGGCTCGTCGAGCAGGATCACGTTGCCGCCGATCTTGAGGGTCAGCGCCAGGTTGAGCCGGTTGCGCTCGCCACCGGAGAGCACCTTGGTCGGCTTCTGCTGGTCCGGGCCCTTGAAGCCGAACGCGGCGATGTACGCCCGCGACGGCATCTCGACCTTGCCGACCATGAGGTGGTCCAGCCCGTCGGAGACGACCTCCCAGACCGTCTTGTCGCCGTTGAGGCCCTCACGGTTCTGGTCGACGTACGACAGGGAGACCGTCTCGCCGACCCGGACCTGGCCGTCGGTCGGCTGCTCCAGCCCGACGATGGTCTTGAACAGGGTGGTCTTGCCGACGCCGTTCGGGCCGATGATGCCGACGATGCCGTTGCGCGGCAGCGAGAACGACAGGTCGTCGATGAGCAGCCGGTCACCGAAGCCCTTGCTGAGGTGGTTGGCCTCGATGACGGTGTTGCCCAGCCGCGGACCCGGCGGGATCTGGATCTCCTCGAAGTCCAGCTTGCGGGTCTTCTCCGCCTCGGCGGCCATCTCGTCGTAGCGGTCCAGCCGGGCCTTGGACTTGGTCTGCCGGGCCTTGGCGTTGGAGCGGACCCACTCCAGCTCCTCG
>NZ_JBMDWU010000184.1:0-7823 GCF_048594385.1 Micromonospora sp.
CAAACCCCGCAACAACCCCGCCACCCGATCCGACAACACCCCCAACTCCCCATACGTCAACACCACCTCCCCACACACCACCGCCACCGCACCCGGCGACACACCCACCCACCGACCCACCAACTCATGCACCAACTCGCCGTCGGGAAGGTCCACCGGGGACGGTGTGGTCCAGGACCGCACCAGCTCCCGCTCGGTGTCGTCCATCGCCGCGAGCTGCCCGATCGCCAGGTCAGGCCGGTCGAGGGCGCTGCCCAGCAGACTCGACCAGTGCCGGAAGAAGTGTTCGACCGTGGGGCGCAGGAACAGGTCCGTGCAGTACTCGATCTCGACGTCGTACCGGCCGGCGACGTCGTAGACGGTGAACGTGAGGTCCAGCTTCGCGGTGTCCGTCGGCACGAACTCGCGGCTCAGGAACGACCCGCCGACCGCGCCCGGCCCGTTCTCGTGGAACGCGAACAGCACCTGCACGAGCGGGCCGTGGCTCGGCACCCGCTGCGGCACCAGCCGGTTGACCAGGTGGTCGAACGGCACGTCCAGGTGTTCCAGGGCGGCCAGCACCGACTCCTGGGTACGCGCCACGACGGTTCCGAACGTCGGTTCGCCGCTCAGGTCGGTACGGGACACCATTGTGCCGGCGAACAACCCGACCACGTCCAGGAACCGGCTGTCCCCCCGGCCGGCGACCGGCGAACCGACGACCACGTCGGTCTGGCCGCTCTGCCGGTGCAGGAAGACCGTGAAGGCCGCCAGCAGCACCACGTACGGCGTGACCCCGTGCTGGCCGGCCAGCTCCCGCACCCGGTCGCGGAACTGCGGCGGCACCGTGAACCGCAGGGTCTCCCCGCGATAGCTGAAGTCCCGGGGCCGGTTGCGGTCCCGCCCGAGTTCGAGCAGTTCCGGCGCGCCCCGCAACTGCGCCACGCGGCTGTCGAGTTCCCGCTGCGCCTGCGGTCCGGCCAGCCACCGCTGCTGCCGGAGGCAGTGCTCGACGTAGGCCGGCACCGCCGACCCGGCGGTGTCCCCCGACCCGCCGGCGGCACCGGCCCCGACGGCGTTGCTCGATCCGGCGGCGTCGCTCTGCCGCGGGCCGTCGCCGAGGCCGGCGGCGTCGCTGAGGCCGACGGCGAGTTCGCGTTCGATGATCTCCAGGGAGAGGCCGTCGACGGCGATGTGGTGGAAGGTCAGGTGGAGCAGCCGTACCTGGCCGTCGACCGTGAAGACGGCTGCCCGGACCAGGGGCCCGACGCGCAGGTCGAACGGGGCGCGGGACACCTCCCGGATCACCTCGGCGCTGCGCGCGTCGCGCTCGGCGGCGGGGTGGTCGGTGAGGTCGTGGACCGTCAGGGGAACCTCGCGGGTGGACACCAGCCGCTGCACGGGCTCGCCGTCGACCTCGTCGAAGGCCAGGAACAACGCGTCGTGCCGGGCCAGCAGGCGCCCGACGGTGGCGACGACCGCCGGCAGCGGCACGTCGACCCGCAACCGCCATGAGACCGGGACGTGGTACGCGGCACTCGCCGGCGTCAGCCGGTCGAGGAACCACAGCCGCTGCTGCTCGCTGCTCAACGGCCAGCGCCGATTGTCCTCAGCCATACGAAACTCTCCTGACAGAAGGTGCACCTGCTGCGCCACGGCGAATGGGTGCAATTACTCGGTACGAAGGGCGGCGTCATCGGCCCGAGCCATCGCGAGAGCGAGGCTTCTCGGCCGCATGTCCTGCCAGTTCTCCTCCACGTACCGGAGTGCCCCGTCCCGATCGCCCGGCCCCCATGCCACGGTCCAGCCCGCGGGCACCTCGGCGAATTCCGGCCACAGCGAGTGCTGCGACTCCGCATTCACCAGCACCAGAAACGTGCCGTCCGCATCGTCGAAAGGATTCATGTCCGCCTCCGGTCCATAGCGATGGCCGCAGGAGTCCACAAAGCCTCCGGAAGCGGCGTGGAGAATCCTGCCCGGCGGTGCGGACGGCGGCCAGAAATTGCCACTTTCCTAAACTGACAGTTGGGGCCCGTGACCGGCGGGCACCGCAGGCGCGCCGGACCGGCCGGGGTGCAATTCACCGACGGCGGAGGGGATGCGGGAACGGCGGCTACGCGGCTTCGGCCACCGGGATCAGCGACACGATCTGCAGGTCGCTCGTGCTCGGGTCGGTGAGGGTGACCACGTCGACCAGGGTCGTGCGGTGGTCGCTGGCCAGCCGGATGCCGCGCCGCGACCGCAGGGTACGCCCGGACGGGGGGTGGGCGGCCCACAGGCAACGGGCCTCGGGACTGGTCTGAAGGCAGGCGTCGACGAGCGCGGCGATCCCGGTGTCCTGCGGGTGCAGCGCCTGGGCGATGCGCATCTGGGTGAGCAGCGGCGCCGCCCAGTCGGTGTCCCAGTTGACCAGCCGCCGCCGGGCGTCCGCGTCGGTGAACAGCCAGCGTGGATAGCTGGGATCGGTGCGCAGCCAGGGATAGTAGGACTCGCACACGTCGTTGTGCAGCACCACCCGCGCGTACCGGTCGAGCACGTAGGTCGCCCAGCGTTGCCCCTCGACGAACTGGCGCAGGGCGGTGCCGAGGACGGTCGGGGAGGCGCCGGCCGGTGCGGGTGAGGGCATCCGGCCGATCGCGAGGAGGTACAGCAGTTCCCGCTCGTGCCGGTCGAGTCGCAGCGCCCCGGCGACGGCGTCGAGGAAGGCGTCGGAGTAGTTGGCGCGTACGCCGCGTTCGAGGTTGCTGTACCAGACGACGCTCACCCCGACCAGTTCCGCGACCTCCTCCTGGGTGACGTTGGACCGGCGTCCCCGACGCCTCCGGGCGACCTGGTGGTCATCCGGCGGAAGCCGGTGCCGCCAGGCTTTGACGCAGGCGGCCAACTCGCTGTTCTGGTCCGCCGAGACCTGCCGGATGGCAACCATTTCTCCCTCGTTCTGGCGCAGCCGCCATGAATGTTTGTTTCCAGATCGGGGCCCGGCCGAATCGGGGCACCGGCCACCGTTCACACGGCTCCGCGGCGAGCCGAAAGCGGGACGGACCGCTCGGCCACAGTTGCCCGGTACCGGGGCCGGCAGATCCTGGGCAGCATTCGACCAAATGGTCGACAGCCACTCGTGACGCCGCCGGCACAATGCCGTCCAACGGCTGTCACGAATATGGATGCTACCGGCTCCGGACCTCGCCACCAATAGTCATGTTTCGATTGCATCACTGTCTGGTCACTCAGCAGGAAAAATCGCGCGGATCGCGCCGGCATATCGGACACCTGTCCGTATTGCGCCCCTTGGCCGCGTCCACGCGGCGGCGCACTAATTGCCCTTGATCACCGCGTTGGGTGGTTAGCAACCCATCCGTAATCCGTGGAGCCGTCACCCCCGGTAGTGCGAAGCCTCCGCTCACCGACAGCGACGGCACCGATTCTCCGGGGCCCGTTCCACCGATGTCCACGACCCCCATCGCGCCCACGCACCCGCCCTTGCGGGGCCCGGAAACGCACCGGGGAGAAGGCCGGGGCCCTGCGTGCCAGAGTTGCCGCGAGAGTGCCGCCGTGGGCGCATATCCCCTGGTAGGACTGTATTCGATCAGCCGGAAAACGGCTGTCGACGGAAACCTCGGAGAAACGAGGGCTGGTTAGCGTTCGCGACCGTTGAACGCTCAATCTCGCTCCGAGGAGAAACCTTTGAAGGTACGAACATCGAGGAGCATGCGCGTGCTCCTCTCGGTGATCGTCGCGGTGACGGCCCCGGTGGCCCTGGCGGGGCCGGCCACCGCGGCGTCACCCACCGCGGTCACGCCGCCCCCGGCGTCCACGACCGACCTGCCCGACCCGACGGCCCGTGGCCCCTTCGGCCACCAGGCCGTCCAGGAGGCCAAACTCGGCCTCGCCGGCATCCAGGAGCCGAACTCCTCAGGCGCCGACCCGACGGCCGGGACCGCACAGGCCCCGGAACGGATCGAGATCCGGGGCCAGCTGTACACACCTGACTTCACCCGCCGCACCACGCCGTCGCCGGTGCTCGTCCTGGTGCACGGCAACCACGGCTCGTGCGACTCCGGTCAGGACACCGCCCAGCTCACCTGCGCCCAGTTCAAACACAACGAGAACGGCTACGCCTACCTCGCGGAAAACCTCGCCACCTGGGGTTACACCACCTTCTCGCTGTCCCAGGACCAGCTGATGATGCGGCAGGACGGCAACAAGGGCAAAGGCATGCACAGCCGCCGGATGCTCATCGCCGCGACCCTGGACGCGCTCAGCGCGGCGAACCGCCCCGGCGGCCTGCCGGTCGACGCCCACACCACCATCGGCACCACGCTCGCCGGCCGCCTCGACCTGACCCGCATCGGCCTGATGGGCCACTCGCGTGGCGGTGACGCGGTGTCCAGCTTCATCGACTACAACCGCATCCGCACCGACGGCCCGCGCTACCCGCTGCGCGGGGTGATCTCGCTCGCCCCGGTGGACTACGAGCGCAAGGCCCCGTACGGGATGCCGTACCTGACGATCCTGCCGATGTGCGACGGTGACGTCTCCAACCTGCAGGGCGCGCGGTTGTTCGAGCGCAGCCAGTACGTCAACCCGGGTGACCCCTTCCCCCGCATCCAGGTGGAGCACCTCGGCGCGATCCACAACTGGTACAACACCGTCTGGTACGCCGACGGCGGCGCGGACGGTCAGGCCAACAACGACGCCGCCTGCGGCAACTCGGCACCGTTCGCGACCAACAACATCCACCCGAACAACCTGCGGCTCAGCGGCGCGGCCAGCTACACCGACCCGGACCTGAACTACAAGATCGACAACTCCGACCCGCTGAACCCGGCCGTGAACACCAAGTTCTCCGGTGACGCGGCACGGATGGGTGACCAGGAGAAGCTGGGCCTGGCGACGATGGCGGCGTTCTTCCGGCGCTACGTCGGCGGCGAGGGCGCGTTCCAGCCCTACCTGACCGGCGAGCTGGCGAACACCCCAGGTGGGCTCCAGGTCCCCGCGTCGGCCTGCCCGGCCAGCCCGTCCGGCACGGCGATTCCCTGCAACGAGCGGGTCAACACCAGCTACTTCGCCGCCCCGCAGGAGCGGGTGGACGTGATCCGGCCCGAGGTGAACAACCCGCTCACCCGTAACGCCCTCGGCGGCACCCTGACCGGCACCGGCTTCGCCGACCCGTACGCGCAGGCCGCCGGGGTCACCCCGAAACCGGCGAGCACCCCCGGCGGGTACGACTGGTGCAACCCGGAGCCGCAGGACTTCGCCCCGGCACAGCTTGGCAAGACGGGGCTGCCGACCGCCGCCAAGCCCTGCCCACTGCCGGCGGCGGGAGCGCTCGGCGGGCAGAACGGCACCCGGGAGAACAGCCCGATCAACCACTCCTACGGCCGACAGCTCACCCTCGCCTGGGAGCCGGGCTCGACCGCGTCGCTGACCGCCGCGATCCCGGCCGCGTCCGCCGACGTACGGCACCTGAAGGCACTGGCCATGAGCGCCGCCGTGAACTTCTTCGACACCCGCAACCCGGGTGCCGACAACCGGGGCGACAACACCCGGGACACCACCGTCAACGGCACCCCGACCAACCCGGTCTGGCCCAACGAGAAGCCCACGTCGTACGACCCGGCCTCGACCACCCAGCGGTTCGTCATCGCGCTGCGCGACGCCGCCGGTCACGAGGGGACCGTCGACGCCGGGGATCCCCGCTGGGGCAACGCCCTGCACATGTCGACCGGCACGAACACCCCGAACACCCACATCGTCCTGGACCAGATCCGGGTTCCGCTGGCCGAGTTCGCGGCGCAGGGCGTCGACGTCGGCGCGCTGGCGAAGCTGGAACTCCGGTTCGGGGCGGGTGACCTGCCGAAGTCCGGTTCGATCGAGCTGGCCGACGTACGCTTCCAGGAATCCGACGCCGGGGCTTCCCTGTTGTCCGACGGCGACCGGGCCGACGGCGCGGGTCACGGCCCGTCCGCCCTCGGCGGCCCCGACCCGGCGACCTACCTCGCCGGTTACGACAACACCCCGGGCACCGTCGCGCTCGTCGACCCGGTGGCCAACCCGCAGGGCAACACCACCTGGACGGTCGACGACGACCGCAAGCAATGCCCGACGGCCGACTTCACCTCCGTCCAGCGGGCCGTCGACTTCGCCTCGCCGTGGGACACCATCGTGGTGTGCGCGGGGGTCTACCGGGAGTCGTCGACGCCGGTGAACCACGCGTCCAACCCGGTGCAGACCGGTGCCCGCAACGGCCTGACCATCACCAAGCCGCTGAAGATCAAGGGGGCCGGCGCGGACAAGGTCACCATCATGCCGGACCCGTCGCTGGGGAACCTGGCCGGCGACCAGCCGTACCTGCGCGACGGCGGCGGCAACGTGATCACCGTGTCCCGGCAGTCGCTCGGCTCCACCGACACCAACGAGATGTTCCTCGACCTCTCCGGCGTGACCGTGACCTCCGGCGACGTCTGGGCCGAGGCGGGCATCGCGTTCTTCGGCGCGGCCGGCCGGGTCGCCGACAGCGTCGTCGGCCCGCTGCGGGTGGCGACCACCGACGAGGAACTCGCCGCGCACCCGCACGGCTGGGGCATCGTCAAGGCCGGCATCATCCGGGGGGCGGGCACCGGCACCGTCGAGAGCGAGGTGACAGTCACCGGCAGCGTGGTCAGCGGCTACCAGTCGGGCGGCATCCTCTTCGACGGCGCGCGGGGCCGCGACGGCACCCCCGACACCACCGTCCGCTCCGGCATCCGCCAGCACGGGTACGTGACCGACACCGTGGTCACCGGCCAGCCGAACAGCCGGTTCCCGCAGACCGGCATCGCGTACACCAGCGGGACTGACGGTTTCGTGAACACCAGCCGGATCACCGGGAACTACTTCGCGCCCGCGCCGTCGCGGTCGTACGGCATCCTGCTCACCGACGCCGGCACCGAGACGGCCGGGGCGCTCACCGGCACCCGCAACGTGCTCACCGGCAACGGGTTCGCCGTCTACAACGCCAACGCCGACAACACCGCCGTACGCGAGGGCGCCCCGTTCGCGTTGACCGGCAGCTACCTCGGCAGCGGGCAGCCGGTGTCGGGCGGGCCGGCGGTCCCGGCCACCGGCATCGAGGCGATCTCCGGCGTGGACGGCACCGGCAGCGCCACGGTCACCGTCACCAAGCGCCGGCCGACCCCGCCACCGGCGGTGCCGACCACGGTGGGTCGGGTCGCCGACGCCGCCCCCACGGCCGAGGTGGCCGACCCGGGACGCGGCGCGGTGCTCCAGGTCGGGTCGACGGTGCACCCGCTGATCCGGGGCACCGACGACTTCGCCATCGCCTCGACGAGCCTGTTCGTCAACGGCACCCTGGTCGGCACGACCACCACCGCCCCTTACCTGTTCGACTGGACACCGGCGGCGAAGGACGCCGGCAAGCAGGTCAAATTCCAGGCGATGGTCGTCGACTCGTCCGGGCAGTCGACGCTGTCCAAGCCGATCGTCGGTACGGTCGACCCGGCGACCCCGGCCCCGACCGTACGGATCGACTCGGTGCAGGCCGACCCCGTCTCGGGTACGGCGACGCTCACCGCGACGGTCAACACGGCCGGCACCCTCACCCTCAGCGGGGAGAAGGTGGCGACGGTCAGCCGGCAGGTGGCGAAGGCGAACACGGTGACGGTGACCGTGACGGTGGCGCCCGCGTACCGGCAGACCCTGGTCAAGACCGGTCGACTCGACGTGACGTTCACTGTCGGGTTCGCCAACACGGCCGGTCAGAGCCCAGGTGAGACGGTGCAGGTGACCCTGATCAAAACCTGACGCTCCGGTGCCGGGAGGACCCCGCCCGGTCCTTCCGGCCC
>NZ_JBMDWU010000185.1:0-15986 GCF_048594385.1 Micromonospora sp.
CTCCCGCTGCCGGGTCACCATCACCGGCAGCGCCACGGCGAACAGGCCGAGACCGGCCAGCACCGGCACCGCGACCAGCAGCGCCACCGGGGCGGCCAGCGAGAACAGGCCGAGCACGGCGGCGCCGAGGGCGAACAGGAAGCCCCGCACCACCATCAGCAGGCCGGCGTAGGTGTCCCGGACCAGTTCCACCTGGTGGGTGAGCCGGGCCACCGCCGCGTCGTCGGCCCGGCCGCCGGCCGCGCCGGCCACCGCGCCACGCACCACCCGGCGCAGCAGGTCGTCGCGGAACGGCTCCACCACCGCGCCGAGCAGCGCGTACGACCGGTTGGTGCCGGCCGCGCCGACCAGCACCGCAAGCCCCAGCAGGGCCAGCCAGGCCAGCCCGACGCCCGGCCGGCCGGCCAGGAAGCCGCTGTCCACGGCCCGCGCGGTGAACAGCCCGGACAGGGCGGCCGGCAGCACCTCGGCGGCCGACCAGCCGGCCAACCGCCACAGCTGCGCCCGTCGGGCCCGCAGCGCGGCCCGGGTCACGCCGACGACCGTGGTCACGACCGGAACACCTCCCGGTAGTCGGGGTCGGCCCAGAGCGCCCCGTGCGGGCCGACGGCACGGACCCGCCCGTCGGCCACCCACGCGACCAGGTCCGCGCGGGCGGCCATGCCGAGCCGGTGGCTGACCACCACCCGGGTACGCCGGTCACCCGGCCCGGTCAGCGCCCGGGTCACCTGGTACTCGGTTGCGGTGTCCAGGCTGGACGTGGCGTCGTCGAGGATCAGCAGCCGTTCGGCGCGCAACGCGCGGGCCAGCCCGAGCCGTTGCCGTTCACCACCGGACATGGCGACCTCGGCCAGCGGAGTGCCGTACCGGTCGGGCAGCCGTTCGACGAAGTCGTGGATGGCGGCGGCGCGGGCCAGCGGCACCGGGTCCGCACCGGCCCCGACGGCGGCTGCGACCGTGTCGCCGACGAGCACCGGACGTTCGAACCCGTAGCCGATCGCGGCGTGCAGGGCGGCCGGGGTCAGTTCCGGCAGCGGCACACCGTCCAGGAGCACCACCCCGTCGTCGGGGTCGCGTAGCCGGCCGGCGACGGCGGCGAGCCGGGACTTGCCCGCACCGGAGGCGCCGACGACGACCAGCAGCGTGCCGCCGGGCACCCGCAGGTCCACCCGGTCGAGCAGGGCCCGGCCGTCGGCGTCGCGGACGGTGACGCCGCGCAGTTCCAGGGTGCCCGGCCCGGACGCCAGCGGCCGGACGCCGTACGGGCGGACGGGATCGGTGAGCACGTCGGCGGCCCGGCGGCAGCCGGCGCGTACCCGCACGGCGGTGTTGAGGGCGGCGACCACGGTGCCGAGGCCCGCGCCGAGGGCGGCGTACTGGATGGCGGCCAGCAGTTCCCCGGGGGTCAACCTGCCGGCGGTCAGCGACAACCCGCCGACGGCGACGATCGCGACCTGGAGCAGCGGGTTGAGCACCGCGCCCCGGGTGGCCGCGCCGGCGAGCACCGTCCAGGTCCGTGCCCCGTGCCGGTGCAGCGCGGCCAGCGGGGTCAGCACCCGCTCGACCTCCCGTTCCCCGGTGCCGGCGGCGGCGATGGTGCGCGCCCCGGCCAGCGCCTCCACCAGCCGCCCGGCGAGCTCGCCCTGGGCCTGCTGGTAGCCGGCGACGGCGGCGGAGGCGTCGGCGACGAAGCCGCGCAGCAGCAGTCCGAGCAGGAGCAGCCCCGTGACGAAGGTGACGCCGAGCCACGGGTCGATCAGGGTGAGCGCCACCAGGCTGCCCACCGGTGGCAGCGCCACGGTGGCGGCCGTGACCAGTGTCGGGGCGGCCTGACCGGCGTCGGCGACCTGGCCCACCACCCGTCCGGCGAGGTCGCCCACCGGGCGGCGGGCGGCGGTCTGCGGGGCGAGCGCGAACAGGTGCCGGACCAGGGTGTGCCGCAGGTGGGCCACCGAGCGGGCGGTGGCCGCGCCGGTGCCGTAGTCCCGCACGACGCCGACGACGACCAGCAGCGCGATCAGCCCGACGACGGCGGCCAGCCACCGGTCGGGGGAGTCCTGCGGCGCGGTGCCGACGGCGGCGTCGACGGCCCGGCCCAGCACGGCCGGCAGGGCCAGCTCGGCGAGCGTGCCGGCCACGGTGACCACGGCCAGCGTCGGGGTCCACCAGCCGGCTGCGCGGACGGCCCGCAGCAGGAGCCGGTCGGTCGGTGTCATCGCGTCCCCTCCCACGCCGCGCGGCCCCGGACCGGCAGGTGCCGGTCCGGGGCCATGCGATACCGGTCGATCAGTTGCAGGTGGTGACGCTCAGCGAGCTGTCGCCGCAGAGCAGCAGGCTGGCCTGGCTGCCGCCGCCGGTGCGCTCGGTGGCCGGCAGTTCCATCGCCTGGAGGTCGAGCAGAGCCATGGTCTTACCTCTTTCTGTCGGTGTTCGGTATTGATGTGCCTGGTGTGAATCCGGTCGGGTCGTCGGGTCGACGACCGTCGGTTCAGTTGCAGGTCGTGACGCTCAGCGAGCTGTCGCCGCAGAGCAGCAGACTCGCCCGGCTACCACCGCCGGTACGCTCGGCGGCCGGCAGCTCCATCCCCTGAAGGTCGAGCAGGGCCATGTCTTTCCTCCTTTCCACAGTCGTCGGGTCGGGTGGCCCCGGGGTGACCCCCGGGGAGCGGGTGGGCCGTCAGTCGGCCGGGGTGGGGTCGCCGGTCGGCGCCAGCAGCGGCAACCGGACCGGATCGGTGGGTCGGCCGGCGGCCACGGCGGCCAGCACGCCGGCGGTGCCGGTGGCCAGGTCCATCGAGAGCCGCAGCAGCTGGTCGCCGGGGAAGGCGGTGCCGCCGGCGTACGGCAGGGCGTGCCAACCCAGCAGGCGGGCCTGGTCGTGGGCCACGTCGTACTCGCCCCGGGCGGCCAGGTAGGCCACGATGCCGGCGCGTCCGGCGAACAGCCCGGACTGGGCGTAGAACGGGAAGTCGGCGCAGCGGCGGATCGCGTCGGCCTGCTCGCGCAGGGCCTCGTCGGGCCGGTGGCGCAGGTACCGGTCGAGCACCAGCCCCACCCCGACGCTGCCCTCAGCGAGGTACGGCATGGTCCGCCAGCCCTCGTTGACCTCCAGGTGCCCGTCGTCGCGGCGCACGCAGCGGCGCAGGTCCTGCCGCAGCGCGGTCTCGGCGTGGTCGAGCAGCCGCGCGTCGGGTTCCCGTTCGTGCCGGTGCAGCAGCATCAGCGCCACTCCCGCGCCGCCGCGCATCAGCCCGGCGTACGGGTGCCGGCCGCCGCTGACCTCGGCCACCGAGTCGACGTCGCCGAGCCGGTCGACGACCAGGTCGACGGCCTGTCGGGCGGCGGCCTCGTAGCGGTCCTCGCCGGTCAGCGCGGCGAAGTGGGTCAGGTTCAGCGCGATGCCGGGCAGCCCGCCCACCAGGTCGTTACCGAGTTCCGTCCACGGTTCGCCGAGGCAGCGGTCGAGCAGCCGGCGGGCCTCGTCGCGGTGCCCGAGCAGGTCCAGCACGTACGCCACCCCGTGCAGCCCGTCGAAGAAGCCGAGTCGGCTGCCGGAGGCCGGTTCCCGGACCCGGTCGATCAGCCAGCGGACGTGGTCGGGGTCGACGGGGGCACCGGTGGCGTGCAGCGCCCAGAGCACCCCGGCCGCGCCGTGGGCGAGGTTCAGCCCGCCGTCGTTGCCGCTGAACTGCCGGATGTCGCCGGGGAAGAGCCGGTCGTCGCGGTGCGGCGTGGCGCTGGCGGTGATCGCCCGGACCAGCCGGTCGCGCAGGCGCGGCCAGTCGTCCGGGTCGACCCGCACCACGTCCGGGTCCAGCCGGGTCGGTGCCGTCGCGGCGGGTGTCGTCGGGGTCGTCGGGTCGGCGGTGCCGGTGGCCGGTGGGGGACCGACGATCACCGCGACGGTCTCGTCGAGCACCGCCCGGTCGACCGGGAAGTGCTCGGCCACCAGGTCGGCCAGGTGCGCCGCCTTGTCCGGGGCCAGCCGCAGCATCGCGGTCAGCGGCAGGAACAGGGCGAGTCGCAGGCAGGCCAGGGCGTACCGGTCGACGTCGGGGCCGACCCGGTCGCGGGGCGCGGCGAACGCCTGGTTGCGCAGCGCCGGGCGGCTCGCCTCGGCGGCCGGCGCGGCGACCTCGAAGTCGATCAGGGTGACCGCGCCGTCGTCGCCGACCATGATGTTGAACATGTGCAGGTCGCCGTAGACGATGCCGTGCGCGTGGATGGCCTCGACCGCCTCGGCGACCTGCCGGTGCACGTCCAGCGCCCAGCGGGTGTAGTCGGTGCGGTCGGCGTCCGGGTGCACCAGCGGGTAGCGCTGCACGACGACCTGGTTGAGCGGGCGGCCCTCGACGAACTCCAGGGCGAGGAACTCGTGCCCGCCGAAGCTGAACTCGTCGTGCACCCGCACCAGGTGCGGGACGTCGGCGAGTTGGCGCAGCACCGTGGCCTCCCGGTGCAGCCGGGTCACCGCGTCCGCCCCGGTGGCGTCGAGGCCGGCGTACGGGCGGGCCTCCTTGAGCACCACCCGGGTGTCGGTCCGGGTGTCCCGCGCCTCGTACAGGCCGCCGCCGTTGGAGAAGTGGATGACCTTCTCGATCCGGTAGGGCAGTTCGGTGGTGCTGGCGGCGTTGCGGGCGGCCAGGTGCGGGCCGAGGAAGTCCGGCAGGGTCACCCAGTCGGGCAGGTGGAACACCGGGTCGCGGCGGTCGGGGACCAGGGTGCCGGTGGCGTCGGCGATGGCCGGCACCACCTGACCCTCGGGTGACAGGCAGTAGCGGGCGGCGAAACCGCCGTAGCGCAGGTATACCGGGCCGTCGCCGTAGCGCAGGTCGCTGAGGATGTAGGGCCCCTGCTCGCCGTCGAGCAGCGCCGCCAGTTCCTTGGCGGTCAGCTCCAGCTCGGCGTCGTCACGGGGGTAGACGGTGACGAACTTGCCGCTGCCGCCGCGGCGGGCGTACTTGCTGTTGCGCATCAGCAGCA
The DNA here is from genome assembly GCF_048594385.1 of Micromonospora sp. Lineage (NCBI taxonomy): Bacteria > Bacillati > Actinomycetota > Actinomycetes > Micromonosporales > Micromonosporaceae > Micromonospora > Micromonospora sp. The sequence continues at coordinate 4,984 of NZ_JBMDWU010000185.1, forward strand.
TCCGGGGGCCGCGCAGGTGCTTGAACGGGATGCCGCGCGGCTCGCAGTAGTCCATCACCCGGGTGAGGACCCGCTCGGCGTTGTCCAGCCGGGCCGAGACGTGGATCTTCCAGCCCTGGGCGGGCAGGGTGCCGCCGACCGGCGCGTGGATCAGCCAGTCGTCCTTGACCTCGCGTTCCCAGTCCGCCGGCTGCGGGCGGTCGGTGGCGTAGCCGATGCCGGTGGCGGTGGCGCTCGCGCTGGACAACGAGTCGTAGAAGAGCGGATCGACCGCGCAGTACGCGTCGTATCTGTCGTCCATCCCGGCTGCCTCCCATCCCCTGATCGGTTGATGTCAATCCTGCGATCGGCGGGCCGTCGCGCACAGTGCGATGCGTCATCGACCGACGGTGAGGATCCGGCCGGAAACTCGTGACAATGGCGGAGTTTGAAATCGTGAATACCGCATCACCTGCGGATCGACCCCGGCGTCGGCCCCGGCCCGCGCGACCGCCGCGCTACCCGTGGGATGCCACAAAAGACCGCCGGCCGGCCGGGTCCGTGAGGACCCGACCAGCCGGCGGAACGGGAACGCGACCTACCGGCGGTCGGCGTACGGGTGCCGGGCCAGGCCGGCGTGCACCATCGTGGTCAGGGTGACGATGTCGTAGACCGGCACCCCGAGCCGGGCCTGGACCAGGTGCGCGAACGGCACCAGGTCGGTGCACTCGATGACCACCGCCCCCAGGTCCGGCCCGGCCAGGGCGTCCGCCCGGGCCACCACCTCGGCGGCCAACCGGTCGACGTCGAGGGCGTCGCGCCGACCCTCCAGCATCACCTCGCGGAACTCCGGCGCGTCGGCCATCCCGGCCACCCGGATCGGTACGTCCTGCGCGCCGACCGCGGCCAGGTGCCGGCGGGTCAGCGCCGCCGCGTCGGCGGTCAGCACCCCGACCGTCCGGCCCGGACCGAGCATCCGGTGCACCATCGGCAGTTGCAGCAGGCTTGACGAGTGCAGCGGCACGTCCACGGCGGCGGCCAACTCCGCCTGGAACAGCACCAGGAAACCGCACGCCCCGGTGATCGCGGCGACCCCGGCGCCCTGCAGGTCCCGGGCCGCCGTGACGAACGGCGTGAGCAGGGTCGGATCGGCCTCGCGGACCAACCGCTGCGGGGTGGCGCCCTCGACGACCCGGTACACCACCGGGAAGTCGAACGTCGCCGGGTTGCGGATGTGGCCGGGGATCTTGTCGAAGCTGGTCTGCAGGCAGAGCACCCCGATCGTGGGCGCGCTCACCGGTGCCCCCGCCGGTGCCGGTCCACCGCGAACGTCGCCAGTGGCACGTCCGGTGGCGTCCCGGTGACGAGCTGGGCGAGCAGCCGCCCACCGGCCGGGGCGAGCCCCATCCCGATGTGTCCGTGCCCGGTCGCGACGCTGACGTTGCGGTACGACCCGAGCCGGCCGATCAGCGGCAGGCTGTCCGGGGTGCACGGCCGCAGCCCGCTCCACACCTGCACCCGGCCCCCGGTGTCGCACCCCGGCAGGTACGACCGCACGGTGCGCCGGATGCCGTCCACCCGGCGTGGGGACACGCTGGTGTCCAGACCTGTCAACTCCAGCGTCCCGGCCAGACGTATCCGGTCGCCCAACGGCATGACGGCCACCTTCCCCTCACTGAGCAGAACCGGCAGGGTCGGGGTGGCCGGGCCCGCGTCGACGGTCACCGCGTACCCCTTGGCGGGTTGCAGCAGCAGGCCGACGCCCAACTGCCTGGCGCACGCCGCCGACCACACCCCGGCGGCGAGGACCACCTCACCGGGGCGCAGGTCGCCCCGGCTGGTACGGACGGCGCGGACCCGACGGTCCACGGTGTCGAAGCCGCGTACCTCGGTGTCGGTGAGGATCTCCACCCCGGCCGCCCGCAACAGCCGGGCGAAGGCGAGCAGGAACGCCGGGATGCGCAACGCGGCGCCCTCCTCGTTGAGCAGCGCCCCGGCGACGGCGAACTCGACGCCCGGTTGCAGCCGGGCCAGCTCCGCCCGGTCCACGGTGCGCAGCGGCACCCCCCGGGCCACCGCCGCCGGCACCGACGCCCGCGCCTGCGCGTACCCCTGCGGTGTACGGCAGGCCAGCAGCATGCCGCGGGCGGTGAGGGTGCCGGCCAGGTCGTCGTGTGCGCACACCTCCCGCAGGATGGCCAGGCTGCGCTGCTTGAGGTCGAGCAGCACCTCGAAGCCGGCGCGGGCCTGCCGCTGCGTGCAGTTCCGGCGGAAGTGCCACAGCCAGGCCAGCAGCTCCCGGTCGAGCCGGGGCCGGACGTGGAACGGGCTGTCCGGGTGCAGCAGCCAGCGCAGCCCCTTCGCCGGCACCCCCGGCTCGGCCAGCGGGGCGGCCCCCTGGGTGCCGACGAAACCGGTGTTGCCCGACGAGCAGGCGGCCGGGTCGCCGACCTCGCCCCGGTCCACCACGGTCACGCTCAGCCCGGCCCGGCGCAGGAACCAGGCGCAGAACAGCCCGGCCACGCCCGCGCCGACGACCAGGACGTCGGGGTCGGACCGTGCGGGTACGTCGTCCGGCGCGGGCGTCGTCGCCATGTCGGGACCCCGCTACAGGGTGACGACGAAGAAACAGGTGGGCAGGTTGACCACGACCCGTTCCCAGATCTCGGCGCACAACGCCCGCCCCGGTTCGGCGAAGGTGCCCGGCGGCGGCTCGGCGAACCGGATGGTCGACCGGCCGGCATCGAACAGCACCGCGCCGTGGCCGAAGTCGCCGACGATCGCGGTGCCCGGGTCGACCAGCCGGGTCCGGACGATGAAGACGCCGTTGTCCTCCACGTCGCGCATCAGGTTCCCCTCGCCGAGCAGCCGGTAGTAGTCGGCCGGGTTGATGATCAACCCGTCGGCGGTGCTGCCCATCTGCTCCACCTCGTTGCAGGCGGCCAGGATGGTCGACGTGAACGGCGCGGGGTCGGTGAGCCGGCCGAGCTGCGGCATGTTCAGCAGCCCGCCCTCGCCACGCAGGATGGTGTGGTTCTCGGCGGTGGCCAGCCGCACCACCAGGCGGTAGTCGATGAACTGGGCGAAACCCACCGGGTCGGCCCACAGCTCGTCGGGCACCTGCACCCAGGCCCGGGTGGTCAGCAGCTCCGGGATGGGGGAGCGGTGGAAGTGGTTGGCGGCCTCCCGGCGCAGGTCCGCGCCGTCCACGACCGGGTCGCCGGGGCGCGGTGGGCTCTCGTGCCAGTAGAACTCCTGCGGCTCCCGGGACAGGTCCACCACCTTGAGCATGTTCCGCGACGGGTAGCGGGGCTTGCGCCGGGAGCTGGTCAGCGAGTCGGTGATGGTGACGTCGTAGTCGACGCTGGTGTCGAAACCGTCCTTGCTGAACGCCTCGACGAACAACCCGCCGGGCGACATCTGGGTCCTGCGTTCGGCCACCACCTCGGCGATCGTCCGCTTGACGGCGTCGGTGCGCTGCATGACTACCCTCCTGGTCCGAAGCTGGTACGCGGGTCGGTGCGGCCGGTCAGGCCGGCTTGCGGGCGACGAACATGCCCCAGCCGAACTCGCCCCGGTCGATCGCCGCCTGGATCTCGTCGCAGGAGGCGGCGAAGCCGAGGATCCACCTCCGGGCCGCCTCGTCGTCGCTTGCGGCGGCCCGCTGCCGGGCGGTCTCCCCGAGCACCCGGTACGTCTGCCGGATGTGCGTGTCGAGGCTGCGGGCGACGGTCACCTCGAACCCGGCCGCCGTCAACGCCTCCCGGTAGCCGTCGAGGGAGTAGCCGCTGCTCCACCGCACCCGGTCGTAGACGTGCCGGCGGGCCGCCTCGCCGACCTCGGCGACGGGTTGCAGGAAGTCGGTGACGGCCAGCGTCCCGCCGGGGGCGAGCACCCGGAACATCTCCGCGTGGCTGCGCGCCTTGTCCGGCACCAGGAACAGCGCGTCCTGGCTGACCACGTGGGTGAAGCTGCCGTCGGCGTACGGCATGGCGGTGGCCGAGCCGTGCCGGAAGGCCACCGGCAGGCCACCCCCGCGTTCGGCCAGCTTGGTCTGGGCGAAGCGGACCCGTTCGATGCTCAGGTCCAGCCCCTCGCCCCGGCAGCCGGTGTGTCCGGCCAGCCGCAGCAGGAAGTTGCCGCAGCCGCAGCCGACGTCCAGCACCGTCGAGGACGCGTCGATGCCGGCCTCGGCGGCGAGGATGTCCGACGTCCGGTCGGCCGCCGCCGGGTAGTCGGTGTCGTCGGCGTCGGCGAAGTAGCCGGTGTGCAGCACCCCCTCGCTGTCCCAGAAGCTGAGGTACGTCTGGGTGGTCTGGTCGAAGAACTCGGAGACGTCCCGTTCGGTGAACTGGCTGGTCGTGGACATGCGGCACTCCTTCGTGCGCGGGGGCGGGCGGGGGTGTGGGCGGGGTCAGGAGTAGGTGTCCCGGCCGACGCCGGTCAGGTGGGGCAGCTCCGGGCCGGTCGCGGCGGCCCCGCCGTCGATCAGGTGCACCCCGGCGGTGACGAAGGAGGCCCGCTCGCTGGCCAGGAAGGCGGCCACCGCGGCCACCTCGTCCGGCCGGGCCAGCCGGCCCACCGCGCTGTGGTGGCCCATCGCCGCCAGCCGGGCCTCCACGTCGCCGTCGGTGGCGAGCCGGGCGGCGGCGCGTTCCATCGGCGGGGTCCGTACCCCGCCCGGGGCGAGCACGTTGACGGTGATGCCGTCGCGGCCCACGTCGACGGCGAGGCCCTGGGCGAACCGGACCAGCGCCGCCCGGGTCACCCCGGAGAGCACCAGCGGCCCGATCGGCACGCAGGCGGTCTCGGAGGCGACGAAGAGCAGTCGTCCCCAGCCGGCGGCCCGCAGGTGCGGCAGTGCCGCCGTGGCCAGCGCCACCGCCGGCAGCAGCACCCGGTCCACGGCGGCCCGGTAGTCGTCGACGGCGAAGCCGCTGGCGGTGCCGACCGGCGGGCTGCCGCCTCCGGCGACCAGCACGTGCACCCCGCCCAGGTCGGCGGCGACCGCGTCGACCCAGTCGCGGGCCGCGTCGGGATCGGTGAGGTCGACGCTGGTGGCGCTGACCCGACCGGTCGCCACCTGCGTCAACTCCCGCTCGGCGGCGGCCAGCCGGTCCGGGTCGCGTCCGCAGATCGCCACCTGGGCGCCCTCGGCGGCGAACTCCTTCGCGCAGGCCAACCCGATGCCGCTGGTGCCACCCGCGACCAGGGCGACCCGCCCCTTCAGCCCGAGATCCACGCCCGTTACCTCCCGTTGTCCGATGTGCTGCCGACCGTCGCCGGGGCGGGGCCGGGGGAGCGGTAGCCGTACCGGCCGAACAGCGGCCAGGCCAGCGCGGTCGCGGCCCACCGTCGGCGGGTCGACAGGGTGCGCCGCCAGCCGTCGTCGGAGTCCCGGATGAGCGTCGGCCCGGTGCGGAACCGGTCCGGGTTGCCGGTGACCGTGTGGTTGGTGTGCAGGTGCACGGTGCGGCCCTGCACCGGGTTGCCGGCCGGGTCGGCGGCGCAGAGCCGCAGCAGCGCGTCGACGGTGCCGGCCGGGTCGGCGGTGAACTGCTCGTAGCGCAGGAACATCGACCGGTCCGGGTACCGGCGGGTGATCGCGGCGGCGGCCCGGTTGAAGCCGTGCCAGTAGCCGGTGCTGCGGGCGGCGGACATCGCGTAGACGTACTGCTTCGGCTCCCGCCACGAGTGCGCGACCGCCCGGGGGTCGCGGACCAGGTGCACGTAGTACGGCCGGATACCGGGCAGGTGCGCCAGCAGCGCGGCCTCGCCGGGAATCTTCGTGGTGTCCACGATCACCTGTGCCCCGGTCCGGTCGGCGATGCCGTGGTAGACCCGGCCCATCAGCTCGGCGTGCGCGCGGATCTCGTCGTCGTACAGGCCGCGTCGCAGCACCCGCCAGGTGTGCCGGGTGCGCACCCGGGACCACTGCCGCCGGATCACCGTCGCGGCGTGCGCGTCCGGGGACGTCCCCTCGGGCCGGCCGATCGGCAGCACCGTCGACCAGACCGGGCAGCCGGTCAACGCCGCGCCGCAGCCGCACCTGTCGTTGACCCCCCGACCGGTGGCGTTCTTCCACAGGAAGTGCAGCTCACCGACGTGGAAGAAGCCGGGTACCTCGTTGAGGACGTTGCCGATGATGGTGCTGCCGTTGCGGCACCAGCCGGTGATGCACAGGACGGTCAACGGCTCGCTCATCCGGCGGGTACCTCCGTGGGTGTGGTGGGGCGGCCGATGCGTACCGCCAGGGCCGCCGCGACCAGCGCGCAGGCCGCGCCGACGACGAAGACCGCCGGGTAGCCGAAGCCTGCGGCGACCAGGCCGGTGACCGGCCCCCACACCGCGAGCCCCAGATCCCAGAACGAGGTGTACGCGCCGATCGCCGCGCCCTGCCGGGCCGGGTCGGTGCGGTCCATCACCATCAGTGCCAGCGACGGGTGCAGCAACGAGAAGCCGATCCCCATGACCACGCTGCCGGCCACGGCCACCGGCAGGTTCGGGGCGACCGCGACGACGGCCAGCCCGACCGCCTCACCGACCCCGCACCAGGCGGCCACCCGACGCGGCCCGAGCCGGTCGGGCAGGTGCCCGATGACCAGCCGGGTGCCGGCGTAGACGGCGCTGAAACAGCTCAGCACCACCACCCCGTGCCCGATGTCGCGGGCGTCGAGGTGCAGCACCACGAACGCGGCGAGTCCGGCGTAACCGGCGGCCCCGAGGGTCAGCGCGATCCCGGGCAGCAGCGCCGGGCGCAGCAGCAGGCCACCGCCACCGCCGGTCGGGGCGGTCCGGAGCGGCGTCGGCACCACGGCGACCAGCCCGGCGGCGAGAAGCGGCGCGGCGGCGCTGAGCACCCACACCGCGGTGAAGGAGACCTGTTGCAGGGTCGCGCCGAGGAACGTGCCGGCCGAGATGCCGCCCCACATGCTCACCCCGTACAGGCCGATGAGCTGGCCGCGCCGGTGGTGCGGGGCCAGCGCGACCGTCCACACCGCACCGGCGGTGAACAGGGCGGCCTCACCGGCCCCGAGCAGCAGCCGCACCGCGACCAGCGCGGGCACGCCCAACGGCAGCAGGTAGAGCAGGCCCCCGGCGCCGACGACCAGCGCCCCGGTCAGCATCACCGTGCGGTGGCCGTACCGGTCGGCCAGCGCGCCGGCGACCGGGCGGACCAGCAGCGCGGTCACCGCCGTCACGGTGACCACCAGGCCGACGGTGAAGTCCCCGGCGTCGTGCCGGTCGCGCAGGAACGCCGGGAGCACCGGGATGACCGCGGTGAGCCCCGGGTAGCCGGCGAAGAGACCACCGAAGATGCCCACCATCGCCAGCCGGGGGACGGCGGTGTCCCGGGTCGGGGCGGTGGTCATGCCCGCACCGACTCCACCCCGACGGCCGCCGGGAGCGACCCGTCCGGTGCCGCGCCGCCGGGCCTCCCCGCCGCGGCGGCGACCTTGCGGACCGCGCGGATCAGCTGGTCGCAGTCGTCGGGGGTGAGACTGGACGACAGCGGCACGTCGACCGTCTCGGCGAGCAGCCGGGCGGTGCGCGGCAGGGTGGCCCGTACCCGTGCCGGGTCGCGGTCGTCGTACATGAACCGCCAGTTCCAGAAGGCCCGCACGTTGAGGTCGTCGTCCGCACCGATGTTGCGGGCGTCGATGCCCTCGGCGCGCAGGGCGCGGGTGAACCAGCCGGCGTCGCCGCCGGGAACCCGGAACACGAACGCCTCACCGAGGTACGCCCCGGGTGCGACCGGGTTGCGGATGGCGATCCCCGGCAGATCGGCCAGCGCGCCGCTGACCTGGGCGTAGTTGCGGTGGAACAGGGCCAGTCGCTGCGGCAGCCGGGTCAGTTCGGCACGCAGCAGGGCGGCCCGGATCTCGTCCATCCGCAGGCTGAGCAGGGGCAGGTCCAGCCCGTCGACGGGCGGTTCGGTGCCGGGGAAGTGCCGCCGCAGCCGCCCCTCGTACGCCCCGGACAGCGCCACCGCCCGAGCGAACAGGGTGCTGTCGTCGGTGACCAGGAAGCCGCCCTCACCGCAGTTGAGCGCCTTGTCGGACTGGGTGCTGAACGCCCCGGCCACGCCGAACGTGCCGAGCTTGCGGCCGTGCAGTTCGGCACCGAGGGCGGGCACCGCGTCCTCGATCAGCGGTACGCCCATCTCGGCGGCGAAGGCGGCCAGCGCGGCGACGTCGGCGGCGAAACCGCGCATGTGCACGACCAGGATGGCCTTGATCTCCGGCCGCCAGCGGCGGCGCAGGTCGTCGAGGTCCATCCGCAGGTCGTCGTCCACCTCGACCAGGAATGGTCGGCAACCGGCCAGCACAATGGCGCTCGGGGTGGCGACGAAAGTGAATCCCGGGCAGGCCACCAATGAGCCGGGCGGAACGGCGGCACCCATGATCGCCAGGGCGAGCGCGGCGGTGCCACTGGATACGGCGAGGGCGTGCCGGGTGCCGAAATAACGGCACAGTTCCGCCTCGAACTGCCCGCACTCCGTTTCCGCCTCGGTGCGATGGTCGTAGCGGAAGTAGAGGTGGCTGCGGATAGCGCGCATCGCCGCTTCCTCGTCGTCGGCGCAGACGTGTACCGCGCCTTTGTCGTAGGTGGGCCAGGGAGTGCGGCGGATCGGTGCGCCACCGTGCAGGGCAAGCTCTTCGTGCAGCTCAGCGCCGTGTGAAGCCGGCCGGGGCCGGGTCGGCGCGGGATCTTCGTCGTTCCCGTTCACCGGTGTGCTCCTGACTGCCTGCGGCAGTTTTCCCGACTGGGTCGACAGGGAATTGCGCACGGGGCATCCGCCTCGCGGGCAACCGCGTCGAAACGCCGGAACAACTACCAGATCCGACATTTGCGCGGGCCGGGAATCCGGTGAACAACATGATTGCCCTCGGGATGCGGGCCGTCAACCATGTGCCGGGAATGAGCGTCGACTTAACACCCGTTGAGGTCAGTCGGCCGTGCCCCTGGTGGCGGACAGTGACCATTGCGAATGGCGAATGTCGGGCATTCCGCCGGGCCGGATCGTCCCGGCCTGCCGTTATGCGCCGCCGGCCGCGGGACGGCCTCCTACCGTGCGTGTGGGCGGCCGGCCCGGCTCGGAGCCGTGCTTGCGCCGAGCGGGCGTTCCGCCCCGAACAGGAGGATAGGCCGGCTCCTGCGGCCGGGGCCCGGGTGGGGCCCCGGCCATCCAGCCCGGCCCCGGTCTCCCGCTAACTCTGGGGTGCGAGAACCTGGACCGGGGTGGGACGAGGCTCGTCACTGCCGTCCCCGAGTTGGCCCTGGCCGTTGGCACCCCAGGCGACCACCGTGTAGTCAGGCTGGAGCGCCAGGCTGTGGTAGTCGCCGGCGGCGATGTCCCGGATCCCGTACAGGAACCGCTCGCAGGGGGCGGTCTGTCCCACCGCACACACCTGCCCCGGGACCGTTCGGCCGGTGAACGTGCCGTCGCCGAGCTCACCTGTGAAGTTGTCGCCCCAGGTCAGGACGCCGCCGCTACTCAGTTGCGCCATGGTGTGGACCGGGCCGGGGGCGATGTTCCGGGTTCCGTACAGGAACCGGTCGCAGGGTGCCGTCTGCCCCACGGCGCACACCCGCACCGGCGTTGCCCGGCCGGTGAACGTGCCGTCGCCGAGCACGCCTGTGAGGTTGTCGCCCCAGGTGACGGGGCCGCCGTCACCCAACAGCGCCATGCTGTCGGCGACGTTGGCAGCCACGGATTTCGCCGCGTACAGGAACTTGGTGCAGGGGGCGACCTGTCCCACCGCGCACACCCGCACCGGGGTGGTGCGGTCGATGGTGGTGCCGTCGCCCAGTTGCCCGGCCTGGTTCCAGCCCCAGGCCAGGGCCAGCGCGTTGTCGGCCACCGCCACGGTGTGGACCCAGCCGCCGGCGATGGACCTGACTCCGCTGAGGAACTTGGTGCAGGGGGCTACCTGCCCCACCGCGCACACCCGTACGGGAGTCAGACGGGTGTAGATGGTGCCGTCTCCGAGCTCGCCCAAGGAGTTGTAGCCCCAGGCGACGGCGGAGGTGTTGTCCAGCACCGCCAGACTGTGGAACGCGCCGGCGGCGATGGACCTGACTCCGGTCAGGAACCTGGTGCAGGGGGCGACCTGCCCCACCGCGCACACCCGTACCGGAGTGGGGTGGTTGTTACGGGTGCCGTCACCGAGATCCCCCCAGTTCTCACCCCAGGCGACGACGGTGTGGTCCCTGAGCAGGGCGAGGTTGTGATTGCTGCCGGCGGCGATGGCGATCACGCCGGTGAGGAGCCGGGTGCAGGGAGCGCCCTGTCCCACCGCGCACACCCGTACCGGGGTGGTGCGGTCGACGGTGGTGCCGTCGCCCAGCTGCCCGGCGTAGTTTCCGCCCCAGGCGACGACGGTGCCGTCCGAGCGCAGCGCGAGGCTGTGGCTCTCACCCGCGCCGAGGGCTGTCACGGCGCCCAGTTTCGCCGGCGCCCGCCCCGTCGCGTCGTGCGCCGGCACCGCAGAGGTGACGGCACGTTCGACGGGTACGCCGCTGGCGTGTCCGGCGGACGCGTCGCCGATCGCCGCCACCATCGCGAGTACCGCCACCCCGGCGGCGAGGACCGATCGTCGGCAACGGGCCGTCGTCACGGCGACGGTGGGTTGTGACGACCTTCCGGGTGGTCGGCTGCTCATTCTTCTCTCCCCTCTGAGGGTGGCGTGGACTGCGCGCCGATCCGATCAGGATGGTCGGTCAGGTGGGTGGGGTTCGCCCTCTTCGGGAATCGAAGCGCCCTCGGGAGAATGCCGGCGGGGGCGGGAATGCGATCGCTTTTCGCCTTATCGTCCGCAGATTTTCGGGTGGTTGTCCAGCGGAATATATACCGCTGCCGAATGATCAGAGAACAGGCGTATCGAATGAGTGTTCCGCTCACCATTCGGAGCTTCCGTGCCGCCGTCGGGTCCGCTGCGCGTGCCTGCCACATACCGGGGGAGAAGGCGCGCGTGGTGCGCCGCGTCCGTGCTGGCTCTTGCGGCGACGGGGTCGGGTGG
>NZ_JBMDWU010000186.1:0-15301 GCF_048594385.1 Micromonospora sp.
CCGGCCGGCGGGACGACGCCGTCGGTGGACACCCCGGTGGCCGGGGCGTCCGTCCCCGCGCCGGCCGGGACCCTCGGCGCGGACGACGGGCCGACGGTGCCAACGGGGACGGACCCGACGGCCGGCTCCGCGACGGGCGCGGCGGCCGGCTCGGGGGCCACGGTCAGCCGGGGGCGTCGCCGCCGCCGGGTGCCGCCGTGGCCGGTGCCGTACCCGATCAGGACGTTGCCGGAGCCGGCCCGCTCCTCCTCGCGGTAGGTGGCGTGCCCGGCGGGTTCGTCGCCGCCGTCGGCCGGCGCGACGGTGATCAGCGGCTGGCCGACCGGGCGCGTCTCACCGGCCGCGCCGTGCAGGGCGACCACCCGCCCGGCGTACGGGCAGGGCACGTCGACCACGGCCTTGGCGGTCTCCACCTCCACCACGCTCTGGTCCACGGTGACCAGGTCACCGACGGCGACCTTCCACTCGACGATCTCGGCCTCGCTCAGCCCCTCACCGAGGTCGGGCAGGAGGAACACCCGGGTGCCGGTGGCGGTGCGGGCGCTCACGCCGCGCTCCCCTGCACCAGCCAGCGCGGATCGGGCCGGTCGTCCCACTGCAGGCGGGCCACGGTGTCGAGGACGCGGTCCACCCCGGGCAGGTGGGTGTGCTCCAGCATCGGCGCCGGGTAGGGGATGTCCAGCCCGGCGACCCGCAGCACCGGGGCGTGCAGGGCGTGGAAGCAGCGCTCCTGCACCCGGGCGGCGATCTCCGCGCCGACCCCGGCGAAGCCCTGCGCCTCGGTGATCACCACGCACCTGCCGGTACGGCGGACCGAGGCGGTGACGGTGGCGTCGTCGAACGGCACGATGGTGCGTACGTCGACGACCTCCAGGTCCCAGCCGTCCTCCCGGGCGGCCTCGGCGGCCTCCAGCACCACCGGCACCGCCGGGCCGTACGCGACCAGGGTGGCGTCGGTGCCGGGCCGGCGCACCACGGCCCGGCCGAACGGGGCGGTCCGGGCCGGCAGCGCGGCCTCGCCGCTGGCGAAGTAGAGCTTCTTCGGCTCCAGGAACACCACCGGGTCCGGGTCGGCGATCGCCTCCCGCAGCAGCGAGTACGCGTCCTCGACCGTCGCCGGGGTGACCACCTTCAGTCCGGGAGTGTGCGCGTAGTACGCCTCCGACGAGTCGCAGTGGTGCTCGACCCCGCCGATGCCGCCCGCGTACGGCACCCGGATGACCATCGGCACGCTCAGCGCGCCCCGGGTGCGGTTGCGCAGCTTCGCCACGTGCGAGGCGATCTGCTCGAACGCCGGGTAGGCGAACGCGTCGAACTGCATCTCGACCACCGGCCGCAGCCCGGACATGGCCAGGCCGACGGCGAACCCGACGATGCCGGCCTCGGCGAGCGGGGTGTCGAAGCAGCGCTTGTCACCGAACCGGGCCTGCAACCCGTCGGTGATCCGGAAGACCCCGCCGAGCTGCCCGACGTCCTCGCCGAAGACGAGCACCCGCTCGTCGTCGAGCATCGCGTCGGCGAGTGCCGCGTTGAGCGCCTTCGCCAGGGTCATGGTGGCCATCAGGCGTCCCCCTCCGCGTCGGCGACCAGCTCGGCCCGGACCATCTCCCGCTGCTCGACCAGTTGCGGGGTCGGCTCGGCGTAGACGTGCTCGAACAGGCTCAGCGGGTCGACGGTCGGCTGGGCGTGCATCCGCTCCCGCAGGTCGGCGGCGTACGCCTCGGCCTCGGCGGCGACCTGCGCGACCGCCGCGTCGTCCAGCTCGCCCCGGCTGCGCAGGTACGCCTCCAGCCGGGCCACCGGGTCGCGGTCCCGCCACGCCTCGACCTCGTCGGGGTCCCGGTAGCGGGTGGCGTCGTCGGCGTTGGTGTGCGCCTCCATCCGGTAGGTGTGCGCCTCCACCAGGTACGGCCCGTGCCCGGCGCGGGCGTGCGCCACCGCCCGGGTGAGCACCGCCAGGACGGCCACCGGGTCGTTGCCGTCGACCTGCTCGCTGGGCACCCCGTAGCCGACGCCCTTGTAGGCCAGGCTCGGCGCGGCCGTCTGCCGGGACAGCGGGACGCTGATCGCGTACTTGTTGTTCTGCACGAAGTAGACGACGGGAGCCTTGAACACGGCGGCGAAGTTGAGCCCCTCGTGGAAGTCGCCCTCGCTGGTCGCGCCGTCGCCGATGAAGGCCAGCGCGACGGTGTCCCGCCCCTGGTAGGACTCGCCGTAGGCCAGCCCGGCGGCGTGCACGCACTGGGTCGCCAGCGGGGTGCACTGCGGCGCGGTGCGGACCACCGTCGGGTCGTACCCGCAGTGCCAGTCGCCGCGCAGCAGGGTGAGCACCTCGACCGGGTCGATGCCCCGGGCGGTCAGCGCCATCGACTCCCGGTAGGTGGGGAAGACCCAGTCGTCGTCGCGCAGCGCGAGCACCGCGCCGACCTGGCAGGCCTCCTGGCCGCGCGAGGACGGGTAGACGGCGAGCCGGCCCTGCTTGGTCAGGGCGGTGGACTGCGCGTCGAAGCGGCGGCCGACGACCATCCGCCGGTACATCTCGCGCAGCGTCTCGACCGGCGGTTCGGGCAGGTCGGCGCGGGGTGGCAGCGGCGTGCCGTCGGGGGCGAGCAGCCGGACCGGCTCGGTCTGCGGGAGCAGGCCGGCGGTGGGGTCGGGGGCGACCGGGGTGGCCGGTCGACGGGTACGCGGGGATGCCCTGCGGACCGCCTGGGGTGTGGTCGTCACGGCGGGGACCTCCTGGACGTGTGGTGGCCCTATGCTCCAGCCGTTGGATGATTGACTCAACATTCCCGGTGAACGCGGGACGATTGGCCTACCGAGGAGTATCTGATGAGCCAGCAGACCACCCCGCCACCGGGCCCACCGGGCGCAACGGGACGTTCGGTCACGCCGCTGGACGAGGTGGACCGACGGGTCCTCGACGAGCTGACCCGGGACGGCCGGCTGTCCATGCGTACCCTCGCCGAGCGGGTGCACGTGTCGCGCACCAACGCGTACGCCCGGGTGGAGCGGTTGCTGCGCGACGGGGTGATCACCGGGTTCCGGGCCCGGGTCGCGCCCGAGCCGGCCGGGCTGGGCACCTCGGCGTACATCTCGTTGACCATCCAGCAGAACACCTGGCGGGAGGTGTCGGCGGAACTGGCCCGGGTGCGCTACATCGAGCACGTGGCACTGCTCAGCGGCGAACACGACGTGCTGGCGCTGGTCCGCGCGCCGGACAACGCCACCCTGCGGGACGTGGTGCTCAGCCGGGTGCAGGGCATCGCCGGGGTGCTGTCCACCCGCACCTGGCTGGTCTTCGACGAGTTCGACGGGGCCGGCAGCCCGTGGGCCTGAGGGGCGGCCCGGCGCGGTTGGTCAGCGTTCGGGTGGGGCGGCCAGGCCGGCGCGGTCGGCCAGGGCCAGCAGCGGCTCCAGGGAGTAGCGGTCGCCGTCCAGGCCGGCGTGCGGGTCGCCGCGCTCGGCGAACCGGGCCGGCATGCTCAGCACGTCGAAGTCCTCCGGGCGGGCGTCGTCCAGCTCCGACCAGTCCAGCGGGGCCGACACCAGCGCCGCCGGGGTGGGCCGGATCGAGTACGCCGACGTCACCGTGTGGTCGCGGGCCATCTGGTTGTAGTCGATGAAGACCGGCCGGTCGCGCTGCTCCCGCCACCAGGTGGTGGTGACCAGGTCGGGCAGCCGACGCCCCAGCTCGTGACCGAGGGCGAGCACCGCGCGCCGGCACTCCCCGAAGCTCCACCGGGGCTCGATGGACAGGTAGACGTGCAGGCCACGCCCGCCGGTGGTCTTGGGGTAGCCGACCATGCCCAGCTCGGCGAGGAAGGCCCGGACCTCGTGCGCCACCGGCACCACCTGCTCGAAGCCGACCCCCGGCATCGGGTCCAGGTCGATCCGGAGCTGGTCGGGGCGCTCCACGTCGGCCGCCGTCACCGGCCACGGATGGAACCGCAGGGTGCCGAGATTGGCCGCCCAGATCACCACCGCCAGCTCGCCCGGCGCGACCTCGTCGGCGGTACGGCCACTGGGGAACGTGAGGTGTGCGGTGCGCACCCAGTCGGGAGCGCCGGCCGGGAGCCGCTTCTGGTAGAAGGCGTCACCCCGGTTGTCCTGCCGGGTGCCGATCTTCGCCCCCTCGAACACGCCGCGCGGCCAGCGCTCCAGCATCGTCGGGCGGTCCCGCAGGGCGCGCAGGATGCCGTCGCCGACGGCGAGGAAGTAGCCGACCACGTCCCGCTTGGTCAGCCCGCGCTCGGGAAAGTAGGGCTTGTCGGGGCTGGAGACGCGGACCAGCCGCTCCCCCACCTGGATCTCCTCGGCCGCCGTCGCCACGCTCACACGGTAACGGCCACCCCCGACACCCGGAGCCGTTCAGCGCTCGTCGTCCTCCGCGCCACGCGGTTGGTTCGGTCGGTACTTTCTGATCCACGCGTCGACCGCCGCCCGGTCCCAGACGCGGACCTTGCCGCTGGCCACCGTGTCGGGTCCGGGTACCTGAGCGGGGATCGGTGCCCGGATCTGCCCGTACCCGGGAGGGGTCCCCCATGCCGATGGACGACGGACCGGTCACGCCCGCCCTGGTCATCTGGACCGCGCAGCGGGTGGTGGCACAGCACCACGAGACGCCGGACAGGCCACCACCCCCGCGCCGGTGCTTCCAGTGCCGCGAGGGCGGATGCCACATGTTGACCTGGGCGCGCGACGTGCTCCGGGCTCACCGGCGACCGCCGCCGCTGCCCCACTAGGCTCGCCGCCATGGCGATCTATCTCGACGTACACCCGGAGAACCCGCAGCCCCGGACGATCAGCCGGGTGGTCGACCTGCTGCGCGGCGACGGCCTGGTCGCCTACCCGACCGACTCGTGCTTCGCGCTCGGCTGCCAACTCGGCAACCGGGACGGTCTCGACCGGATCCGGGAGATCCGACACCTGGACAGCAAGCACCACTTCACCCTGGTGTGCCGGGACTTCGCCCAGCTCGGCCAGTTCGTGCACATCAACAACGCGGTGTTCCGGTCGCTGAAGGCGGCCACCCCGGGCAGCTACACCTTCGTCCTGCCCGCCACCAAGGAGGTGCCGCGCCGGCTGCTGCACCCCAGGAAGAAGACCGTCGGGGTACGCATCCCCGACCACCCGGTCGCGCAGGCGCTGCTGGCGGCGCTGGGCGAGCCGTTGGTGTCCAGCACCCTGCTGCTGCCCGGGGAGACCGAACCGATGACCCAGGGCTGGGAGATCAAGGAACGGCTCGACCACGCGATCGACGCGGTGATCGACTCCGGCGAGTGCGGCACCCTGCCTACCACCGTGATCGACTTCTCCGCCGACGAGCCGGAGATCGTCCGCTACGGCGCGGGCGACCCGACCCGCTTCGAGTAGTCCGGTCAGGGCGTACCGGGGCCCGTCGGCGGAAGCGGCAGCGGCTCCACGACCGGGTCGACGTCACGCGCGGAGTGGACGGGTGCCGGCCGGGCCGGGCCCGTCGTCCGGCTGTGCCGGCGACCCGCGCCCGGGGGCCCTGCGTGCCGGGACACCTCGCAGGTGACCAGGTGGATCGGGGCCGGTGGCACGGCGAACCGCCCCGGACCCCAGCGCACCCAGAGGGCGACCCGGCCGGCGTCGGCCTCCGCCGCGAGCTTCTCCCAGGTACGCCGCCGGTCGGTGTGGTCGACCTCGATCACCACGGGCGGCCCGTCGCGACGGGCACACGCGACGTCCAGCACCGAGTGGCGGTCGGTCATCGGCGGGGGCAGCGGGAGCACGCTCGCCGCCCGACGGTAGGACCGCCAGCCCTGCTCGGCGGCCCAGGCCAGCACGGCGTCGATGATCCGTGCGGTCACCTCGTCGGCACCCAGGTCGACGAATTCGAGCCGGTCCAGCCATGCGGTGAGCGATGCCGCCAACCGTTCGCCGTCCGCCCCACCGTCCACGCGGGCAGGGTACCCATCCCCCGGCGGCGGCCCCTCCCCGGACCGACGATCACCCCACATGATCGACTCCACGTCGTCGATACAGCGGCATCCACCCGCCCGGATACCGCAACGTCGGCGACATCGCGAAGCACCCCACCCACCAACCCACACCCGGACCGACCGGCCGACCACGGCGGCGAGGGCCCGGGGCCGGGGGCGGCATGATCGACTCCATGTCGCCGCACCAGCGGTATCCCGGGGTGTGGATACCGCTACTTCGGTGACTGAGGGCGGCCGGGCCGGCGGCGGGGTTACCGGGGGTGGGGTGGGGGTAGGCATGGGGACATGGCGGAACTGGGGGCGCTGTGGATCGTCCGACACGGGGAGAGCACCGCGAACGTCGCCGCGTCGACGGCCGAGGCGGCCGGCGCCGAACTGATCGACCTGACCCACCGCGACGCCGACGTGCCACTGTCGGACACCGGTGAGGAGCAGGCGCGGGCGACCGCCCGATGGCTGGCCGGTCTGCCGGACGGGCAGCGTCCCGACGTGGCGGTCGTCTCGCCGTACCTGCGGGCGGTGCGGACGGCGGAACTGGCGCTGGCCGGCACCGGGATCCCGGCCAGCGTCGACGAGCGGTTGCGCGACCGGGAACTGGGCATCCTCGACGGGTTGACCGGGCACGGGGTGGCCCGCCGGTTCCCCGACGAGGCGGCCCGGCGGCACCGGCTCGGCAAGTTCTACTACCGGCCGCCGGGCGGCGAATCCTGGACCGACGTGGCGTTGCGGCTGCGTACCGTCCTCGGTGACCTGCGCCGCGACCACCAGGGGCGGCGGGTGCTGCTGTTCGGGCACGACGCCCTGGTGTTCCTGCTGCGCTACCTAATGGAGGGGCTTTCCGAGGCGGAGCTGATGGGGTTGACCCGGGAGCACGTGATCGCCAACTGCTCGGTGACCGGCTGGTCGGCCGACGCCACCGGCCGGCTCGTCCCGCAGACCTTCAACGACGTCGCCCACCTGCACGCGCACGGTGCACCACCCACCACGGAGGACGAGATCCATGCCGAACCGGTCTGACACCCGGGTCATCACCCCGGGACTGCTGCGCGACTGGGCACTGCCGGTGCCGACCGGCGGCAAGGACAACCGGGGCACCGTCCTGGTCGTCGGCGGTTCCCGGTTCACCCCGGGCGCGGTGCTGCTGGCCGGGGTGGCCGCGCTGCGCGCCGGTGCCGGGGTGCTGCAACTGGCCGCCGCCGAGTCCACCGCCGCCGCGTTGAGCATCCAGGTGCCCGAGGCGATGGTGGTCGGCCTGCCGGAGACCGCCGACGGCGCGGTCGCCGGGGCCCCGGGCGACCGGCTCGGAGAGCTGGTCGAGCAGGCCGACGTGGTCACCGTCGGGCCGGGCCTCAACGACATCGACCAGACCCGCGCCCTGCTGCGCCTGGTGCTGTCGGCGGCCGGGCCGCACACCGCCCTGGTCTTCGACGCGTACGCGTTGGGCGCGCTCAGCCACGAACCGGACCTGCTGGTCGGCGCGGACCGGAAGGTGGTGCTGACCCCGAACCTCACCGAGGCCCGGCACCTGCTCGGCCGGGACCCCGGCGACGACCTGGACGCCGAGTCCCGCGAACTGGCCCGCCGGTACGAGGCGGTGGTCTCCCTGTACGGCCACATCGCCACCCCCGACGGCCAGTGCTGGCGGGAGGAGAGCGGCGACGCCGGGCTGGGCACCTCGGGCAGCGGTGACGTGCGGGCGGGGCTGCTCGCCGGGCTGCTCTCCCGGGGCGCGGAACCCGCCCAGGCGGCCTGCTGGGCGGCGTGGGTGCACGCGGTGAGCGGGCAGCGGCTGGTGCCCCGGTTCGGCCGGATCGGGTTCCTGGCCCGGGAACTGCTCGACGAGATCCCGCACACCATCGCCACCGTCTGAGCGTGTCGGACGTTCGCCGGGCGCGATCCGTTTGCGCAGTTCGTCCGGGGGTACCGGGATTGTCGTCAGCCGATCAAGGAGGTCTGCCGGTGTCCACCGACGCCATCGTCCTGCTCAAAGAGGACCACAAGGAGATGCGCCGTCTCTTCCGCGAGTTCGAGAAGGCGCAGGAGGGGCCGGTCAGCCGCCGCCGCACGCTGGTCGACGAGATCGTGGCCGCCCTCACCACCCACACCTACCTCGAGAACGAGGTGATGTACCCGGAGGTCCGCAAGCTCCTGCCGGACCTGGAGGACGACATCCTGGAGTCGTACGAGGAGCACCACGTCGCCGACGTGCTCTGCGCCGAACTGTCCGCGATGGACGCCTCCGACGACCACTTCGTCGCCAAGACCACGGTGCTGATCGAGAACGTCGAGCACCACATCGAGGAGGAGGAGCAGGAGTGGTTCCCGAAGGTGCGGGAGGCGCTCGGCCGCAACCCGCTCCAGGAGATCGGTGAGCGGATGATCGCGCTGCGCCCGGACGCCCCCCGCTCCCCCAGCGACCCGAAGGCGATCAAGAGCGCCCGGCACGCCACCACCGCCTGACCCGCCCGTTCGACCCGCACCGCGTCCGAGGGGCCCGACCGTCCGGTCGGGCCCCTCGCCGCGCGCGAGGATTGCTGCGGTTGCGCCCCGCGTGAGGCAGGTCAGCGCGGCCCGGACGACGTCGCGTCGGCGACCGGGTGTCGGGCGGCGGCGAGCTCGGGCCCGTGGCGGACCGCCCAGTCGGCGAGGCCGGACAACGGGCCGAGCAGGCTCTGCCCGAGCGGGGTGAGCCGGTACTCGACGCTGGGCGGGACGGTGGGATGGACCTCGCGCTGGACCAGGCCGGCCCCCTCCAGACCGCGCAGGGTGCGGGTCAGCATGCGTTGGCTGATCCCGCCGATGGCCCGGTGCAGCTCGTTGAACCGGTACGGCTGACGGCCCAACAGGACCAGCACCAGCATCGACCACTTGTCACTGAGCAGCCGCAGCAGCCCGGTGACCGGACAGCCGTCGTACTCGTCGGCCGGGACGGGCGTCGGCAGGACCGCCGCCACCAGGGAACGAACATCCGTGTTCGGTACGGACATGACACTGCCTTCTTCCGCTGTCGCCGGCCTCCGCCGAGGATTGTGCCGGTCGTGGTCCACGGTCGACGTCCGGTGCCGAACGGGGGCCACCGGGCGGGAAAGGGGTGGCATGCGGGTCATCGTCATCAGCGGCGGCACCGACGGCATGGGCCGGGCGACGCTGGAAGCCCGGATCCGCCGTGGCGACGAGGTCGTCGCCATCGGCAGCAACCCGGCGAAGGGGCGGGCCGTGCGGGCGCTCTCCGGCCGGGTGCACTTCCTCCGGGCGGATCTGCGCTCGGTGGCGCAGACCCGCCGGGTCATCGACACCATCAGGGGTCGGTGGCCGAGGGTGGACGCACTGGCCCTGTTCGCCAACCGGCAGTCGCCCCGACGGGTGGTCACCGACGAGGGCCTGGAGCAGACCTTCGCGCTGTACTACCTGAGCCGCTACCTGCTCAGCCACGGTCTGCGCGACCAGCTCGACGCCGCCGAGCGGCCGGTCATCGTCAACGTGGCGGGCGTCGGCACCACCAGGGGGTCGATCCACTGGGACGACCTCCAGCTCACCCGGAAGTACGGCATGGTCGACGCACAGTTACAGGCCGGCCGGGCGAACGACCTGCTCGGGGTGGACTTCGCGGAGCGGTCCGGCTCCCGGGCGCGGTACGTGCTCTACCACCCCGGCTTCACCCGCAGTGGCGACCTGTCCACCATGCCGCCGGTGGTCCGTGGGGTGATCCGGGCGGCGTCGGTCGTCGCCAGGCCGGTCGAGAAGTCGATCCGCCCCGTCGTGGAATGGGTCGACGATCCACCGGCGGACGCCCTGACCGCCAGCGACCGGGGCAGACCCGTCCCGCTGTCGGCCACGACGCTCGACCCGGCCGCCGCCCGCCGCCTCGGCACGGTGACCGACGCGCTGCTCACCCGCCTGCACGCCGGCTGAGCCGGTGGCTCACCAGAGGGGTGCCGGCGCGCCGGTGGGCGCGGGCAGGATCTGCCGTACCCGCCCGGGGGGCACGCTGCGCTGACGCCACTCCCGGGGGTAGCCCACCGAGACCTCCTCGAACCGCACCCCGTCCTTCCAGGTGGTACGGGGGATGTGCAGGTGTCCGTAGACCACGGTGGTGGCGGCGAACCGGCGGTGCCAGTCGGCGGTCGCCTCCGTCCCGCACCACTGGGCGAAGATCGGGTAGCGCAGCACCTCGGTCGGGTGGCGGTCCAGCGGCCAGTGGTTGACCAGCACGGTGGGCAGCTGCGGGTCGCGGGCGTCCAGGCGGCGGGCGGTCTCCGTCAGCCGGGCCGCACACCACTCCTGCCGGCTCGGGTACGGGTCGGGGTGCAGCATGAACTCGTCGGTGCAGACGATCCCGGTCCGGTACGCCTCGGCCAGCGCCGCCTCCCGGGTGTCGAAGCCCGGCGGTCGCCAGCTGTAGTCGTAGAGCAGGAACAGGGGTGCCACCAGCGCCGGGCCGCCCGGCCCCCGCCACACCCGGTAGTCGTCCTCGGGGGTGACCACGCCCAGGTCCCGGCACCGCCGCACCAGCAGCTCGTAGCGGTCCACCCCGCGCAGGGTCACCGGGTCGGCCGGCGGGGTCCACAGTTCGTGGTTGCCCGGCGCCCAGATGACGGTGTCGAAGCGCCCGGCGAGCGTGCCGAGCGCCCACTCGATGTCGGCGACGGTGTCCGCCACGTCACCGGCGACGATCAGCCAGTCCCGTGGCGAGGCGGGCCGTAGCGCCTCGACCAGGGCACGATTCTCCTTGTACCCGACGTGCAGGTCGCTGATCGCGACCAGACTGCCCTCGGTGTCCTCCCCCAGCATCCGCCGATCGTACGCAGAAGGTCACCCGACGCGGTGCGCGCGGGGAGCACCGTCGTCGTCAGTCGGCGGAGCCGGGGTCGGCCGTCCGACGGTGCTGCTCGGCCTCGATCCGGTCCGGCGTGAGCCGGGCCGTCGCCTCGACCTTGTTCTTCGCTGCCCGCATCGCCCCGGATCGGGCCGGCCGGCCCGGCCCGCCGGAGGTGCTCCGGACGCCCCCGCCGGCCACCCGGTAGGATCGTCGGCGGGCCGTGACTGGCGCGTGGGGATGGAGCACCATCGGGAAGCGGCCCCGTCATGAGGACGCACGCCGAGCGCCTGGGCCTTCCGCACGTCACCTGGAGGTCGCATGTCGCCCAACGCCGAGTCCACCGCCTTCCGCAGCGCACTCGAGGTGATCCGGGCGGTCGAACCCCGGGTGGCCGACGCCATCGGCGCGGAGCTGACCGACCAGCGTGAGTCGCTGAAGCTGATCGCCAGCGAGAACTACGCCTCCCCGGCGACCCTGCTGACCATGGGCAACTGGTTCAGCGACAAGTACGCCGAGGGCACCGTCGGCCGTCGTTTCTACGCCGGCTGCCAGAACGTCGACACGGTCGAGGCGCTCGCCGCCGAGCACGCCAAGGAACTGTTCGGGGCCAGCCACGCCTACGTGCAGCCGCACTCGGGCATCGACGCGAACCTGGTCGCCTTCTGGGCGATCCTGGCCGATCGGGTCGAGTCCCCCGCGTTGCGGAAGGCCCAGGTGCGCCAGGTCAACGACCTGACCGAGGCGGACTGGTTCGCGCTGCGTCGCGAGCTGGGTAACCAGCGGATGCTGGGCATGTCGCTGGACGCCGGCGGCCACCTCACCCACGGTTTCCGGCCGAACATCTCCGGCAAGATGTTCGACCAGCGCAGCTACGGCACCGACCCGGCCACCGGTCTGATCGACTACGACCGGGTCGCCGAGGCCGCCCGGGAGTTCAAGCCGCTGATCCTGGTCGCCGGCTACTCGGCGTACCCCCGGAAGGTGAACTTCCGGATCATGCGGGAGATCGCCGACTCGGTCGGCGCGACCTTCATGGTCGACATGGCGCACTTCGCCGGCCTGGTCGCCGGGAAGGTCTTCACCGGCGACTTCGACCCGGTGCCGCACGCGCACATCGTCACCACCACCACCCACAAGTCGCTGCGCGGCCCGCGCGGCGGCATGGTGCTCTGCGGCCCGGAGCTGGCAGACCAGGTCGACCGGGGCTGCCCGATGGTGCTCGGCGGTCCGCTGCCGCACGTGATGGCGGCCAAGGCGGTCGCGCTGGCCGAGGCGCGGCGACCCGACTTCGCCGACTACGCGCAGCGGATCGTCGACAACGCGCAGGCCCTCGCCGAGGGGTTGCTGCGCCGGGGCACCACCCTGGTCACCGGGGGCACCGACAACCACCTGGTGCTGCTCGACGTCTCCGGCTACGGCCTGACCGGCCGGCAGGCCGAGCAGGCGCTGCTCGACTCGGGCATCGTCACCAACCGCAACGCCGTCCCGCAGGACCGCAACGGCGCCTGGTACACCTCCGGCATCCGGATCGGCACCCCGGCGCTGACCACCCGGGGTCTCGGCACCGCCGAGATGGACGCCACCGCCGAGCTGATCCACACCGTGCTCAGCCAGACCACGCCGGGTGCCAACGCCGACGGCACCCCGTCGAAGGCCAAGTACGTGCTCGACCCGGCGGTCGCCGACTCGGTCGGCAAGCAGGCCACCGACCTGCTCGCCGGCTTCCCCCTCTACCCCACCGTCGACCTGGGCTGACCCGGCCCGACCCATGTCCTCCCCAGGAGGTTCCGGTGGCGGAACCTCCTGGGGAGGACGGCAAGCCGGCGGAAGTCGGGATCAGGCGACGGGGCGCTTGAGGTGGTAGCGGTGCACCTCGGTGCTGCCCTGGATGTTGTTGACGTCCTCGGCGGCGGAGACCAGCTCCCAGCCCTCCCGACCGACCCGGTTGAGGTGGGCGATCGCGGTGTCGCCGTACGCCGTGACGTCCGTGCGTGAGCCGTCCGGGCCGTACCAGACGAACGAGACGTGGAACTGGCGTCCCTGTCCCTGGTAGCGGCGGACCAACAGGGCGTACTCCCAAGCGACCATGCGTCCATTATGGCCACCGCCCCGGCCGCCGCACAGCACGGGGGGTGGCGGTTCGGCGACACCGGGTGGGGTCTCCGCCGACGGGTCGGCACCGCCCGCGGACGCGGCGGTCAGCCGGCCGCGACCGCGGTACGGGTCAACTCGTCGGTGATCAGCGCGGCCAGCCGGTCCAGGCCGAGGTCGATCTGCGCCGGGGTGACGGCGCTGACCGACAGCCGCAACGCCTCGACCGGGCGGCCGTCGTCGTAGAAGTGCGCCATCGGGGTCCAGAGCACCCCGTACCGCTCGGCGGAGCGGCGCAGCAGCGCGTCGTCCACCGGGAAGGGGACGGTGACCACGACGAAGAACCCCCCGGCCGGGGTGTTCCAGCGCACCGGCGACCCGGCCGGGAAACGCCGCCGCAGGCCGGCGAGGAGATGGTCCCGGTTGCGGGTGTACGCCGCCCGTTCCCGCCGGTTCGCGGCGACCAGCGAGCAGCCGTGCTCCAGCAGCGCCCCGCCGATCACGGCCTGGGCCAGCGGCGACGTGTTCACCGAGACCATGCTCTTGATCTTGGCGAGCTGGTCGGCGAACAACCCCACCGCACCGTCGACCCCGCCGACCCGCTGGTCGGCCACCACATAGCCGATCCGCGCCCCGGGCAGCACCGTCTTGGCGAACGAGCCGAGATAGACCACCCGCCGTCGGGTGTCCAACGCCTTGAGCGTCGGCACCCGGTCGACGTCCCCGGCCGGGAACAGGCCGTACGGGTTGTCCTCGATGAGCAGCAGGTCCTCCTCGGCGGCCAGGTCGAGCAGCCGTTGCCGGTCGGCCGGGCCGATGCTGGTGCCGGAGGGATTGGCGAAGTCGGGCATCACGTAACAGGCCCGGGGCCGTAACCCCTCGTCCCGGGCCCGGTGCGCCTGCGCCCGCAGGTCGGCCAGGTCCACCCCGGCCGGGCCACCGGCCACCGGCCGCACCGGCAGGTCCACCAGCCGGGCCGCCCCGGTCAACCCCACGTACGTCGGGGCGACGGCGAGCAGCACGTCGGCCGGGCCGGCCCGCAACGCCCGCAGCACCAGCAGCATCGCCTCCTGGCAGCCGACGGTCACCACCACCGCCTCGTCGTCGACGTGGACGTCCTCGTCGACGGCGAGGTTGCGGGCGATCAGGTGGTGGATGATCCCCTTGGTCCGGCCGTACTGGAACAGGGTGCGGCGGACCTGCTCGGGCGTCTGCCCGAGGTCGACGGCGAGGTGCCGGCGGAACCGGTCCAGCCAGCGCCCCGGCGCGTCGTCGTCGAAGAACTCCTCGTAGGGACGCCCGGCCGCCAGCGACACCGCGTCGGGCCAGTGCTGGGACACCTCGTTGAGGAAGTTCATCGAGTTCAGCGCCGGGTCGTCGACCGCCGGGTGCAGGGTCGCCAGGTCCAGGTCCACCAGATGCTCCAACGGGTCAGCCTCCGGTCAGGGTACGCAGCCGCCGGGCCTGCGTCGGGTCGGCGCAGCCGGTCAGGGTCAACGCGTCGCGCAGCTCCACGGCGAGCAGGTCGAGGGCGGCCTGCGCGCCGGCCCGCCCGCCGGCCGCCAGCGCCCACAGCATCGGGCGGCCCAGCAGCACCCCGGACGCGCCGAGGGCGAGCGCGCGCAGCACGTCCGTGCCGGACCGTACCCCGCTGTCCAGCAGCACCTCGATCCGCTCGCCGACCGCCGCGACCACCTCGGGCAGCATGGTGGCGGTGGCCGGCGCCCCGTCGAGCTGCCGGCCGCCGTGGTTGGAGACCACCACGGCGTCCACCCCGACGTCGGCGGCGCGGACCGCGTCACGCGGGTCGAGGACCCCCTTGACCAGCAGCGGCAACCGGGTGCGCTCCCGCAGCCAGGCCAGATCCGCCCAGGTCAGGGCGGGAGCGAAGGCGGCCTCGGTGTGCGCGGCGATGGCCGACACACCGGGGGTGCCGGCGTGGGCCAGGTCGTCCCGGCCGGCGGGCAGGTTGGCGGCGGTCACCTCCGGCGGCAACGCGAAGCCGTTGCGCACGTCGCGCAGCCGCCGGCCGAGCACCGGCACGTCGACGGTGACCATCAACGCCGCACAGCCGGCGGCGTGCGCCCGGTCGAGCAGGTCGGCGACCAGCCCCCGGTCACGCAGCCAGTAGAGCTGGAACCAGACCGGCCCGGCGGTGGCGGCGGTGACCTCCTCGACCGGGGTGCTGCTCAACGTGCTCAGCACGTAGGGCACCCCGGCCGCGCCGGCCGCCGCCGCCAGCGCCGGCTCGCCGTCCGGGTGCAGCAACCGCTGGTACGCCATCGGCGCGACCGCCACGGGCATCGCCTGCGCCCGGCCGAGCAGTGGCGCGTCGGTGCGGGGACGTTCCACCCCGGTCAGCACCCGGGGCAGCACGGCGACCCGGTCGAGGGCGGCCCGGTTGGCGGCCAGCGTGGTCTCC
>NZ_JBMDWU010000187.1:0-17297 GCF_048594385.1 Micromonospora sp.
GGGGGGGGGGGGGGGGGGGGGGGGTCGGGGCGGCGCGGGGGGGGGGGGCGCCGCGGGGGCCGCCCCCCCCCCCGGCTGCGTCGTCGTAGGGGTTCGGGTCAGTTCGCCATCAGATCGGCGCCTCGCCAGCTGAACTCCGGGTCCGTCGCGAACTTCACCGTGATCTTCACGAGATCCTCGGCGTACTTGTTCGCGTGGTGCCCACAGAACACCAACTCGCTCCCACCCGCCAGAGTGATACGGAGCTTGCCGGCAGCATTGCAGCGGTCGCACCGTTCATCGGCGGCTGGGGGAGCCACCGTTTCGGGCGGCGGCGTGAGGGTCGGGGTCATCGCCTTCCTCCTCTGGTCGTCACCGATGAACACTCTCTTCGGTCGTTGCTCACTCATCGTGCAACACCCTTACCGGGCCCCGCCTTCCCAGTGTGCCCGCGGGGGACCGAGGTCACACCTGGCGGGAAGGACAGTGTGCCGTGCACCCAGGGTGCCACGTCAACGATCACAAACACGTATTGGACGGGTCACCATCGCATGTTCTACGCCTGGTGATCAAACCGACACGACGGGTTGACGTGAACGGCTCAGTCCAGGTAGTCCCGGAGGACCTGGGAGCGCGACGGGTGCCGGAGCTTGGACATCGTCTTGGACTCGATCTGCCGGATCCGCTCCCGGGTCACCCCGTAGACCTGACCGATCTCGTCGAGGGTACGCGGCTGGCCGTCGGTCAGGCCGAAACGCAGCCGGACCACCCCCGCCTCCCGCTCGGAGAGCGTCTGCAGGACCTGCTGGAGCTGGTCCTGCAGCAGGGAGAACGAGACGGCGTCGACCGCGACCACGGCCTCCGAGTCCTCGATGAAGTCACCGAGCTGGCTGTCACCCTCGTCACCGATGGTCTGGTCGAGCGAGATCGGCTCCCGAGCGTACTGCTGGATCTCCAGCACCTTCTCGGGTGTGATGTCCATCTCCTTGGCCAGCTCCTCCGGGGTGGGCTCACGGCCCAGGTCCTGGAGCAGCTCGCGCTGGATGCGGCCGAGCTTGTTGATCACCTCGACCATGTGCACCGGGATGCGGATGGTGCGGGCCTGGTCGGCCATCGCCCGGGTGATCGCCTGCCGGATCCACCAGGTGGCGTACGTGGAGAACTTGTAGCCCTTGGTGTAGTCGAACTTCTCGACGGCGCGGATCAGGCCGAGGTTGCCCTCCTGGATCAGGTCGAGGAAGGCCATCCCCCGCCCGGTGTACCGCTTGGCCAGCGAGACGACCAGCCGGAGGTTCGCCTCCAGCAGGTGGTTCTTGGCGCGCTCGCCGTCCCGGGAGATCCAGAGCAGGTCGCGCTGCATGTCGCGGGTCAGCTTCTCCTCGCCGTCGTCGGCGGCACGCAGCCGCTCGGCGGCGTAGAGCCCGGCCTCGATCCGCTTGGCCAGCTCGACCTCCTGCTCGGCGTTGAGCAGCGGAACCTTGCCGATCTGCTTGAGGTAGGCCCGGACCGAGTCGGCGGAGGCGGTGAGTTCGGCGTCCCGACGGGCCTGCTTGAGCGCCTCGGACTCCTCGTCGTCCCACTCGAAGTCGTTGTCGGTGGCGGAGGCGGCGGCGTCGGTCTCGGCGGCCCGGGTCAGCTCGGCCGGCTCCTCCACCACCACGTCCTCGATCTCCGCAGCCAGCTGCTCGGGATCGATCTCGCCCTCGGCGCCCTCGCCCTTGGCCTTCGTGGCGGCCTTGCCGGCCCCGGCGGCGGCCACCGTCGCCTTGGTGGCACGGGTCGACATCGTAGCCTTGGCGGCCGGCATGGCGGCCGTCGCGGCCACCCCGGGGGCGGTGGCCGCCTTACGCGGGGCCGCCTTGCGCGGGGCGGGCGCGGTGGCCTCCTCGGCGGCGGGTGCCTGCTTCGGGGCCGGCGCGACCGCCTTCTTGGTGGTCTTGGCGGTGGTGGCCCGCGAGGCCGGTGTGGCCGACCGGGCGGCGGCCACCCGGCGGGGGCGGGTGCTGGCGGAGCCGTCGACCACCACGGTGACGCCCGCCTCGGAGAGCGCCCGCAGGATCTTCTTGGCCTGGGCCGGGGTCACCTCGGCGGATTCGACGGTGCGCGCGAGCTGGGCCGACGTCAACTGACCACCGGCGCTCTGGGCGTGGGCGATCAGGGTGTCGGTGAGCGAGCGAACGTCGGCGCCGGGCTGGCGGGGTTCTGTCACGAATGACCTTCCGGAGGCGAAGAGCGAGCACGGCCGGAGTCGTCCGGCGCAGCGTGGCATGCCGTGCCGTCGACGTCGTTGAGTGGCCCCCGTGTCCCGGGCCGGCTGTGCGGCGGTGGTCCGTGGCGCGTGGGCAGGGTGAATTGTAACCCCGGTTGGCGCGATCATCCTGCGGCGCACGGCAACCGGCCGTCTGTACCACCGGTTCGGCACGGATGTCGACTTTGCGGCCAGCTTATCGACCCGTCCGCCGGTCGGTCGGTCGACGCCGGAAACCGCCTGTCGCACCGGGTGCGTCCGGCCGCGACGGCGCCTGCCTATGCTGTCCGGACGAGATCGACGACGCGCGGCGGCGCACGCGCCGCGCCGGACGGCGGGGGCGGGACGCGGTCGGCTCCCGACCGGTACGCCCGGTGCGCGCCCGGCGGCCGCGAAGGGGGCAGGGTTCGATGACGGGTTCGACGCCCACCGCGCGGGAACTGCTCGGGATCGCCGTCGAGGTGGCCCGGGAGGCGGCCGACACGGCGGCCCGGATGCGGGCCGAGGGGGTCTCGGTCGCGGCGACCAAGAGCACCGCCACCGACGTCGTCACCGCCGCCGACCGGGCGGTGGAGCGGCAGGTGGTGGCAGCCCTGCGCGCGGCCCGACCGACCGACGTGGTGTACGGCGAGGAGTACGGCGGCGCCGA
Organism: Micromonospora sp.; assembly: GCF_048594385.1. NCBI lineage: Bacteria > Bacillati > Actinomycetota > Actinomycetes > Micromonosporales > Micromonosporaceae > Micromonospora > Micromonospora sp. The sequence continues at coordinate 2,877 of NZ_JBMDWU010000187.1, forward strand.
GGCCGGCGCGGACGGCGTGCGCTGGATCGTCGACCCGATCGACGGCACGGTGAACTACCTGTACGGGCTGCCGTACTGCGCGGTCTCGCTCGCCGCCGAGGTGGACGGCCGGGTGGTCGCCGGGGTGGTGCGCAACGTCGCGACCGGCGAGGAGTGGACCGCCACCGCCGGTGGTGGGGCCTGGCGCGACGGCCAGCGGCTGCGCTGTTCCACGGAGACGGAGCTGGGGCAGGCGTTGGTCGCCACCGGGTTCGGCTACGACGCCGGTCGCCGCCGGCACCAGGCCAGGGTGGTCGCCGAGCTGATCGGGGACGTGCGGGACATCCGGCGGATGGGGGCGGCGGCGCTGGACCTGTGCCTGGCCGCCGAGGGGCGGTTGGACGCCTACTACGAGAAGGGGCTGGCCGCCTGGGACCTGGCCGCGGGCGGGCTGGTCGCTACGGAGGCCGGGCTGCGGGTGACCGGTCTGAACGGTCGTCCGGCCGGCCCCGACCTGGTCATCGCGGCCCCACCGGCGCTCTTCACGCCGCTGCACACCCGGCTGGCCGCGCTGGACGCCTCCGGCGGCCCCTGAACGCTCCCCGGCCGGCCGCCACCCGGCGGCCGGAGCATGGCGCGACAGCCGGGTGGCAGCCGGGGAACGGCGGTGGGGCCGGGCGGTCGCCGGGGGTGGCGGGACCGGTTACTTGTCCTCCACCGGCATCGGGCAGGAGCCCTCCGGTGCGACCGGCGCGCCCAGGTCGCCGAGGGACTGGTTGACCTCGGTGGTGGTGGCCAGCTGCTGGAAGCTGTCGCCCAGCACCACGTCGACCGTGTCGTCCTGACGCTTGGGGTCGTAGTCGCGTTCGGCGTTGTTGAGGAAGAAGGCGCGCAGCAGGTGCGCCGAGCCGACCCCCTTGGGACCGAACCGCAGCAGCGCGACGCCGTCGAAGTGCTTGGGGGCGTTGCCCTCCTTCTTGACCTGGAACTTCCGGTTGCGGAAGTCGTCGCCCACGCTGCTGGCCAGGCCCGGCTCGCCGGTGCCGTTCAGGATGTTGATCTTGACATCCTTGTAGGTGCGCAGGGACAGGTCGGCCAGCGGCCAGCCCTCGGGGCAGCCCTTGGCGTTGGCACCGCTGCCCTGGGTGTCGCGGACCACGGCGACGATGACGATGACCAGGGCGACGACCGCCAGCAGGCCGACGACAACGAGTGCTCGCACTCGCGCAAAGCTCATCTGGGTGCTCCCCGGACAGTGGGTGGTGGCGGCGAACGTCGGCGTCGGCCGGCGCCGTCGGCCGTCGAGTACGCCGCTGAGGTTAACGGTTGTCCGGCGGACGCGTGGAAACAGTCCGACATGCCGGCGCGCCAACCGGGAACGGGGTACTACTACCCCTATCTTCGTGTCGCCTGAGTCACATTGGGAACATCTTGGGCCGCTGGGGCGTACATGTCTGCCGCGAGGGCGGTATACATGCCTCGCCCGGTAGGGGGTAAGGTACCGCGCTCGTCGGGTCCTGCCCCCGGCGACCTTGATCCAGAGGCCGTCGGGTCGGGCGACCGACACACATTGGTGGCCGGCCAGTGGGAACCGAAACAGCGTCGCCCGGCGTTACAACCGGAAGCGACAACATCGATATGGGAGAGTGAAACCGATGGCCACCGACTACGACGCCCCGCGCCGCGACGAGGTCGACCTCGGCGAGGACAGCCTGGAAGAGCTCAAGGCCCGGCGGGTCGACTCACAGTCGGGCGCCGTGGACGTCGACGAGGCCGAGGTGGCCGAGAGCTTCGAGCTGCCCGGCGCTGACCTGGCCGACGAGGAGCTGACCGTGAAGGTCCTCCCGATGCAGCAGGACGAGTTCCGGTGCGGACGCTGCTTCCTGGTGCACCACCGCAGCCAGTTGGCGGTCGAGCGCAACGGCGACCTGATCTGCCGCGAGTGCGTCTGAGCACCCACCACACCAGCGGCGGCCTCCTCGCGGGGCCGCCGCTGCCCGAGCCGCCGTGCGGGTACGGCGGGTTACTGCTTGACTCGTGGTAGGCGCGTCCACCGGACCGGTGGACACCACGGGAGGGGCAGACGGATGAACGAGCACGGCGGGTCCGATCCGGACGGTCCGAAGTCCGACGTCGGCCCGCCCGTCGTCGTTCCCGGAGACGGGCGGGCCGGCACCGATCCGACCGCCCCGCCCGGCACCGATCCGACGCTGATGGTCGGGGACACCCCGGCCGATGCCGGGGCGGTCACCGCCGCCGGCGACGAGCTGGGTGCCACGGTGGCGGCGCTGACCGCCGACGACATCGCGCCCGCCCGCCGTCGGCAACTGCTCGCCCGGCTGGTCGGGCAGGCCCGGGGCCGGGGGATCGCCGACCTGTTCAAGCCACGGGCGGCGCTGCGCTGGATGACCGACACGGTCGCCGACGTCGCGCCGCACATCCCCGTCCGGGACCTGGCGACGCTGCGGCGGCACTTCCCCGGCCTGGACGACGAGGCGCTCGCCGACCGGTTGGTCCGCAACGCCACCCGGGCCACCGCCGGGGTGGGCGCGGCCGGAGGCGGCGTCGCCGCGGTGGAGTGGGCGGTCGCCCCGACCCTGCTGTCCGCGCCGGTGCTGCTCGCCGCCGAGACGGTGGCCGTGGTGTCGATCGAACTCAAGCTGATCGGCGAGCTGCACGAGATCTACGGCGCACCGCTGCCCACCGGCGGCACCCCCCGGACCATCGCCCTGGTCCAGTCCTGGGCCAGCCAGCGGGGGATCAACCCGATGATGCCGGGTGTCGGGGTGAGCGCGGTGCTCGGCACCGCCGCCCGCAAGGAGCTGCGGGACACGCTGCTCAAGCGGTTCGGCCGCAACCTGACCACGCTGGGCCCGTTCCTCACCGGGGCGGCCGTGGCCAGCTACCTCAACCGTCGGGCCACCCGGTCCCTGGCCGACCAGCTCCGCCGCGACCTGCGCAGGCAGCGCCGGGAGCTGCCCGGCGGGCCACCCGCCCTGCCTGCCCCCGGCAAGCCCTGACCCGGCCAGCCCTGACCTCGAACCGCCCCGAACCGACCCCGGCCGACCGGTCCGGGAGGCGCGTCGGGCCTCGCTCAGGCCCTGTCGCTCAGGCCGTGTCGCGGGCGGCCAGCAGGGCGGCGGCCAGCTCGGTCGGTCGGCGGGAACTCACCACCCAGAACGGGGTGGGGTCGTCCGGATCGTCGAGCACCACCTGCACCGCGCCGCCGATCCAGGGCCGCTGCACCACGAAGGCCAGCGGGTCCGCGCCCACCCCGAGCACCTCGCGCCGGCCACCGGCGTCGAGCGGGACGGCGTCGGCGACGTACCGGACGGGCAGGTGGGCGTCGTCGACCCACAGCTCACCGTCGGCGACCGCGACCCGGACCCGGCCCAGCCACCACAACCCGGCCAGGGTGGCCGGCAGCAGCAGCGCGAAGGGCAGCCAGGCGCGTACCCCGCCGGCGCCCATCCACAGCTCGACCGCGGCGAACCCGGCCAGGGCCACCCCGGCCGCCCAGCACCACCAGGGCAGGCCCAGCCGCTCGGAGTACGCCGGGACGGCCGCGACGTGCGGGGTCGGCGACGACGGGGAAGGCGACAGGCTCACACCTCGAGGGTACGGAACACGACGGGCGGTCGACCCGGCAGGATGGCAGGGCACCCCGTGAACGTCGACGGAAGAGGCAGACCCGTGACCCACGCCGTACCCGTGCCCGTCCGGCAGCTCGATCCGGAGCTGCCGCTGCCCGCGTACGCCCATCCGGGCGACGCCGGTGCCGACCTGGTGGCCGCCGCGGACGTCGAGTTGCCCCCCGGCGGCCGGGCCCTGGTCCCCACCGGCGTGGCGCTGGCCCTGCCGGAGGGCTACGTCGGCCTGGTCCACCCACGCTCCGGGTTGGCCGCCAGGCTCGGCGTGACGGTGCTCAACGCGCCCGGTACGGTCGACGCCGGCTACCGGGGTGAGATCCTGGTCAACCTGATCAACCACGATCGGGACGCACCGGCGAAGATCTCCCGTGGCGATCGCATCGCGCAACTCGTTGTCCAGCGGGTGGAGCGGGCCGATTTCCAGCCGGCGGCGGTGCTGCCCGGGTCCCGACGGGGGACCGGCGGACACGGGTCGACCGGTGGCCACGCCGGGCTCGTGCCCCCGCCCGGTGGCCCGACCCGGGCGGCGGACACCGATCGGGTCGGCGAACGGACGGAAGAGGTGGCAGGGTGAGTGCGAACAGCGGAGGGTGGGCGCAGTGATCTTCTCCCGAAAGCGGGCCGACAACGGGCGGCACGCCCGTGACGAGCGGGCCGGCGGCCCCGACGCGTACGAGACGGCGGGCCCGGCCCGTGGCCCGTACGACGTCGCCGAGGCACCGGACGACGTGCAGCGCCTCGACCTGGGCAGCCTGCACATCCCGGCGGTGCCCGGGGTCGAGGTGCGGGTGCAGGCCGACCCGCAGGGCGTCGTCCAGCAGGTGGTGCTCGTCCACGGGGACAACGCCCTCCAGCTCGGTGTCTTCGCCGCCCCCCGCTCCGAGGGCATCTGGGACGAGGTGCGCGACGAGATCCGGCAGTCGCTGATCGCCGACGGCGCCACCGCCCAGGAGGCCCGGGGCGAGTACGGCGTCGAGCTGCACGCCCGGGTGCGTACCCCGGACGGCCCGACCGACCTGCGCTTCGTCGGCATCGACGGCCCGCGCTGGATGGTCCGGGGCGTCTACCAGGGTGCCGCCGCCACCGACCCGGCCGCGGGGGGGGGGCGGGGCCCCCCCGGCACCGCTGTCCGCCCCCGGCGACCCGGCCGAGGTCGGCGGCGCGTCCCGGCCACGAGCCGGCGGCGGCGTTCCGGTGGGGCGGCGGCGTTCCGGTGGGGTGCCGACCGGGGGCGGCCGCACCGGAACGACGCAGCGGGGCCGGATCGGCGTACGCTGGCGGCACGGTCCCACCCGGGGCCGGGTGACGCCGGTGCCGACCGGTCAGCGTGGAGAGGGTGACGCGGAGGTCATGTCGACCGACGAGAGCCGGATGTCGCTACGGGGCATCCTGCGCCGGTTCACCGCCAGCGAGGCCGAGATCGAGGCGCAGGAGCTACGCCGGGAGAGCGCCGAGTCCGGTGGCGTGCTGGCCCGGCAGTGCATGCGGGGGCAGGTGGTCTCGGTCGCCGGGCGGCTCCGCACGGTGGTCTACACGCCCCGGACCAACCTGCCCACCCTGGAGGCGGACCTCTACGACGGCAGTGACGTGGTCACCCTGGTCTGGCTGGGTCGACGGCACATCGCCGGCATCGAGCCGGGCCGGCACCTGACCGCCCGGGGCCGGGTGGCCGTCCGGGACGACCGCAAGGTCATCTACAACCCGTACTACGAGCTGGAGTCGCCGAAGTGACGACGGGACAGCCCCCGGCCACCGAGCCGCAGACCACCCCGCCGGACGACGAACGGCTGCCCAGCCTCGCCGAGCAGATGGCCGACCAGCTCGGCGGCTGGCGCGGGCTGGTCGAGTCCAGCATCCCCGTGGTGGTCTTCGTGCTGGCCAACGTGGTCGGCGAGCTACGGCCGGCGGTGATCGCCTCGGTCGGGGTGGCGGTGCTGATCGCGATCGTCCGGCTGGTCCAGCGCCGTCCGGTCCGGCACGCCGTCAACGGGCTGTTCGGCATCGCGGTCGGCGCGGCCATCGCCTGGCGTACCGGGGACGAGCGGGACTTCTACCTCCCGGGCATCCTCTACGGCATCGGCTACGGCATCGCCCTGCTGCTCTCCGCGGTGATCCGGCAGCCCCTGGTCGGGTGGATCTGGTCGGTGCTGGTGGCCAAGGGGCGCTCCGAGTGGCGCGACGACCCCCGGCTGGTGCGTACCTTCACCCAGCTCACCGTGCTCTGGGGGGTGGTCTGGCTGGCCAAGGTCGGGGTGCAGGCCGGGCTCTACCTGGCCCACCAGGACACCGCGCTGGGGGTGGCCCGGCTCGCCCTCGGCTACCCGCCCTACGCGCTGCTGCTGCTGATCACGGTGTGGGTGGTACGCCGGGTGACCCGGGAGTCCGCACCACAGCCGCTGCCCGGCGGCTGACCGCCAGGGCCGGCAACCGGGGCCTCCAGGGCCGGCAGGCAACCGTCCGGCACCCGCCGGGTGGGACGGTCAGCCCGCGCCGCGGGTCCGTTCCACGCTGTCTGGGCCGAGGATCACCCCGCGCACCTCGTCCTCCACCTGGGCGGTGCACACGAAGATCAGTTCGTCGCCGGCCTCGATGGGGTCGTCGGGGCTGGGCACCAGCACCCGCTTGCCGCGCAGGATCGCCACCAGCGCGGCGTCCCGGGGGAGCGGCACGGCGTGGATCGGCTGGCCGACGTAGGGCGCGGTCGGCGGCAGGGTGATCTCCACCAGGTTCGCCTCACCCTGCCGGAAGGTCATCAACCGGACCAGGTCGCCGACGGTGACCGCCTCCTCGACCAGCGCGGCCATCACCCGGGGCTTGCTGACCGCCACGTCGACGCCCCACTGCTCGGTGAACAGCCACTCGTTCTCGGCCCGGTTGACCCGGGCCACCACCCGGGGCACCGCGAACTCGGTCTTGGCCAGCAGGGACACCACCAGGTTGACCTTGTCGTCGCCGGTGGCGGCGACCACCACGTCGCAGCCCGCGACGTTCGCCTCCTCCAGGCTGGCCAGCTCGCAGGCGTCGGCCAGCACCCAGTCGGCGGTCGGCACCCGGTCCGGGCGCAGCATCCGGGGCTGCCGCTCGATCAGCATCACCTGGTGGCCGTTGTCGATCAGCTCCTGGGCGATCGACCGGCCCACGTTGCCGGCGCCCGCGATGGCGATCCGCATGGCTCAGTGCCCTCCTTCGGGCGGCGTGGCGGCCACCGCGGTGACCTGGGCGGCGATGTCGTCGGTGACCATCAGGTAGAGCTGGTCACCCTCCTGCACGACGCTGGACGCGGTGGGCAGCATGCCGATGCCGAAGCGGGTCAGGTACGCCACCCGGGTCCCGGCCGCCTCCTCCAACTGGCGCAGCGGCCGGCCGATCCAGTCCTTGTGCACCGGCACCTCGATGATCGACACGGTGCTGGTCGGGTCCCGGAAGATCTCCACGTTGCCCTCGGGGACCAGGTGGCGCAGCATCCGGTCGGCCGTCCAGCGGACGGTGGCGACGGTGGGGATGCCGAGCCGCTCGTAGACCTGCGCCCGGCGCTGGTCGTAGATCCGGGCGGCGACCCGGGAGACGCCGAACGTCTCGCGGGCCAACCGGGCCGAGATGATGTTGGAGTTGTCGCCACTGGAGACGGCGGCGAAGGCGTCCGCCCGTTCGATGCCCGCCTGGCGCAGCACCTCGCCGTCGAAGCCGGCACCGGTGACGGTGATCCCGGCGAAGTCGGGGCCGAGGCGGCGGAACGCGTCGGCGTCCTGGTCGATCACGGCCACCGAGTGCCCCCGGGACTCCAGGCTCTGGGCCAGCGTCGAGCCGACCCGCCCACAGCCCATGATCACGACGTGCACGGTGTCCCTCCCAAGGTGTGCCCGCCTCCCGGCGACTGTCGTCTGCGAGCCTGCCACGTCCACCCCGACCACGGGGGACCGAACGGTACCGCGCCGGGACCTGGGAAGGGGATCAGGCACCCCCCGGCGACCACGATCCGGTGGTCGTACCCTTAGCGCTTGTGGCCAGTCCCACCTCGCTGCTGAAGCGACTCCTCGTCGGTCGACCGTTCCGGTCGGACCGGCTCCAGCACACCCTCCTGCCCAAGCGCATCGCCCTGCCGGTCTTCGCCTCCGACGCGCTGTCCAGCGTCGCGTACGCCCCGGACGAGATCCTGCTGACCCTCTCCATCGCCGGGGCGTCGGCGTTCCTGTTCTCCCCCTGGATCGCCCTCGCGGTGGTCGTGGTCATGCTGACCGTGGTGGCCAGCTACCGGCAGAACGTGCACGCGTACCCCTCGGGCGGCGGCGACTACGAGGTGGCCACCGTCAACCTGGGTCCCCGGGCGGGGCTGGCGGTGGGCAGCGCGCTGCTGGTCGACTACGTGCTGACCGTCGCCGTGTCGGTCTCCTCCGGGGTGGCCAACCTCGGTTCGGTGGTGCCCTTCGTGGCCACCCACAAGGTGCTGATCGCGGTGAGCGCGGTGGTGCTGCTGACCGCGATGAACCTGCGCGGGCTGCGCGAGTCCGGCACCGCGTTCGCCATCCCCACGTACGGCTTCGTGATCGTCATCGGCGGGATGATCCTCACCGGGCTGGTCCGGTACTTCATCCTCGGCGACGACCTGCGCGCCCCCAGCGCCGGGCTGGAGATCCAGGCCGAGCACAGCGTGACCGGCTTCGCGCTGATCTTCCTGCTGCTGCGGACCTTCTCCTCCGGCTGCGCCGCGCTGACCGGGGTCGAGGCGATCTCCAACGGGGTGCCGGCGTTCAAGGCCCCGAAGAGCCGCAACGCGGCCACCACCCTGCTGCTGCTCGGCACGATCTCGGTGTCCATGCTGGTCGGCATCATCTGGCTGGCCCGGCTGACCGGCCTGCAGTTCGTCGAGGACCCGAACACCCAGATCCTCTCCGGCCCCGACGGGTACGTGCAGAAGACCGTCACCACCCAGCTCGGCGAGACCGTCTTCGGCGGCGGGTCGGTGCTGCTCTACGTGGTCGCCGGGATGACCGCGCTGATCCTGTTCCTGGCCGCGAACACCGCGTTCAACGGTTTCCCGGTGCTCGGTTCGATCCTCGCCCAGGACCGCTACCTGCCCCGGCAGTTGCACACCCGGGGCGACCGGCTGGCGTTCTCCAACGGCATCGTCTTCCTCGCCGTCTTCGCGATCGTGCTGATCGTCGGTTTCCAGGCCGAGGTGACCCGGCTGATCCAGCTCTACATCGTCGGCGTCTTCGTCTCGTTCACGCTCTCCCAGGCCGGCATGATCCGGCACTGGAACCGGCACCTGCGCACCGAGCGTGACCCGCAGGCCCGCCGGCGGATGTTCCGCTCCCGGGCGATCAACGCGTTCGGCATGGCGATGACCGGCACCGTCCTGGTCATCGTGCTGATCACCAAGTTCCTGCTCGGCGCGTGGATCGCCATCGCCGCGATGGCGGTGATCTACGTGCTGATGCTGGCCATCCGCCGGCACTACGACCGGATCGCCGCCGAGCTGGAACCGACCGAGGTACGCGGGGTGCTGCCCGCCCGCAACCACGCCATCGTGCTGGTCAGCAAGCTGCACCAGCCGACCCTGCGGGCCATCGCGTACGCCCGCGCCACCCGGCCGGACACACTGACCGCCGTGACCGTCAACGTGGACGAGAAGGACACCCGGCAGCTCCAGCAGGAGTGGGAGCGGCGGGAACTGCCGGTGCCGCTGACCGTGGTCGACTCGCCGTACCGGGAGATCACCAGGCCGATCCTGAACTTCGTGGCGAACACCCGCCGGGAGTCCCCCCGCGACGTGGTCACCGTCTTCATCCCCGAGTACGTCGTGGGCCACTGGTGGGAGAACCTGCTGCACAACCAGAGCGCGCTGCGGCTCAAGGGCCGGCTGCTCTTCGAGCCCGGTGTGATGGTGACAAGTGTGCCCTGGCAGTTGGCGTCCACCGCGACCAAGAACCTCGACCGGCTGGACGAGACGCTGAGCCGTACCCCCGCCCGGGGGCCCCGGGTCGCGCCGCGCAGCACCCTGCCGCCGCCCGTCCCGCCGGTGACCGCCCCGTCCGGCGAGCCCGGCCCGTCGACCGGAGACCGCCCGTGACCGCGTACCCCGGCCCCGCCCGTTCCGCGACCACCGACCGCACCGCGCCGGCCGGCACCGCCCGGCCGGACCGGCCGGGCGGCGAGGACCAGCGGCCCGGGTTGGAGGAGGCCGAGCGGGTCGAGTTGACAGTCGACGCGGTCGCCCCCGGCGGGCACTGCGTGGCCCGGGTCGACGGCCAGGTGGTCTTCGTCCGGCACGCGCTGCCCGGGGAACGGGTGGTCGCCGAGGTGACCGAGCTGCACCGGGGGTTCGCCCGCGCCGACGCCGTCGAGATCGTCGAGGCGTCACCGGACCGGGTCGCCCCGCCCTGCCCGTACGCCCGGCCGGGCGGCTGCGGCGGCTGCGACCTGCAACACGTGGCCCCGGCCGCCCAGCTCGACTGGAAGACGGCCGTGGTGCGCGAGCAGCTCAGCCGGCTCGGCGGGCTCACCGACGCCGAGATCGACGCGCTGCGGGTCACCGTCGCGCCGCTGCCCGGCGGCCCGCTGGGCTGGCGGTCCCGGGTCCGTTACGCGGTCGACGCCACCGGCCGGGCCGGGCTGCTCAAGCACCGCTCGCACGAGGTGGTGCCGATCGACCGCTGCCTGATCGCCCACCCGGCGATCCAGACGCTGCCGGTACTCGGGCAGAACTGGCCGGCGGCCGACGCGGTGGCGACGGTCGCCTCCACCGGCGGCGACGTCGTGGTCACCGCCCTCGCCGACGGGACGCCCACCCCGGTCGACCTCCCCGGCGGGCCGGCGACGACCGACCTTCCCGGGGCCCCGGCCGTCGCCCCCGGCGGGCCCACGGCCGGCGACGCCCCGGCGACGGTACGGGAGGTCGCCGCCGGCAGGGACTGGACGGTGCCGGCCGGCGGGTTCTGGCAGGTGCACCCGGCCGCCGCCGACACCCTGGTCGACGCGGTCCTCGACCTGCTCGACCCGCGGCCCGGCGAATCCGTCTGGGACCTGTACGGCGGGGCCGGCCTGTTCGCCGCCGCGCTCGCCGCCCGGGTCGGCCCGGACGCCCGGGTCACCGTGGTCGAGTCCGCCGCCGCGGGGGTCGCCGCCGCCCGGCGCAACCTGGCCGACCTGTCCCGGGTCGAGGTGGTCGCCGCCCGGGTGGAGACCGCGCTGGCCCGCCGCCGGATCACCGGCCCGGTCGACCTGGTGGTGCTCGACCCGCCACGCACCGGTGCGGGCGCGGCGGTGGTGCGGGACATGATCGCCGCCACCCCCCGGGCGATCGCCTACGTCGCCTGCGACCCGGCCGCCTTCGCCCGGGACGTACGCACCTTCGGCCGGGCCGGCTGGCGACTCGCCACCCTGCGCGGCTACGACCTGGTCCCGATGACCCAGCACGTCGAACTCGTCGGCCTGTTCCTGCCCCCGGCCCGCTGACTAGCCTGGCCCGATGAAGATCGTCGGGCTGATGTCGGGCACCTCGTACGACGGGGTGGACGTGGTCGCCGCCGAGTTCACCACCGCCGGGGACACCCTGCGGATGCGCCCGCTCGGGCACCGGGAGTGCGGCTACGACGCGGAGCTGCGGGAACGGATCGAGGCGGTGCTGCCGCCGGGGCCGACCACGGTCGAGGCGGTCTGCCGGCTCGACAACGCCCTCGGCGCGGTGTTCGCCGACGCCGCCGCGCTCGGCGTCGAGCTGGCCGGCGGGTCGGCCGACCTGGTCGTCTCACCCGGGCAGACCGTCTTCCACTGGGTCGACGGCGGCACCGTGCGGGGCACCCTCCAACTCGGCGCGCCGGCCCGGGTCGCCGCCCGGGTGGGCGTACCCGTGCTGTCGGACCTGCGGTCGGCGGACGTCGCCGCCGGCGGGCAGGGCGCGCCGCTGGTCCCCGCCTTCGACGCCCTGCTGCTCGCCCCGGCCGCCGAGGCCGCCCCGGGCGGGCTGCCCGGCGGCGGGGTGCGGGCGGCGCTCAACCTGGGTGGTATCGCCAACCTCACCGTGGTCGCGCCGGACGCCCCCGTGCTCGGCTACGACGTGGGCCCGGCCAACGCCCTGCTCGACGCGGCGGCCCGCCGGTTCCTCGACCGGCCCTGCGACGTCGACGGGGCACGCGCGGCGGCCGGCCGGGTGCACCCCGGGCTGCTGGCGCTGCTGCTCGCCGAGCCCTACTACGCGGCGACGCCGCCGAAGTCCACCGGCAAGGAGCTGTTCCACGCCGGCTACCTCGACGACCGGCTTGCGGCGCTCGGGGAACCGGTGGCCCGCGACGACGTGTTCGCCACGCTGACCGAGCTGACCGCCCGGACGGTCGCCGACGCCTGCCGGCGGCACCGGGTGACCGAGCTGGTGGCCGCCGGTGGCGGGGTCCGTAACCCGACCCTGTGGGGTCGGCTGTCCGCCCTCGGCGACGGCCGGTGGACGCTGCGCACCACCGACGAGCTGGGGGTGCCCGCCCAGGCCCGGGAGGCGTACGCGTTCGCCCTGCTCGGGTGGCTGTCCTGGCACGGTCTGCCGGGCGCGGTGCCCTCGGTGACCGGCGCCCGGCGGGCCGCCGTGCTGGGGTCCTGGACCCCGTCCGGCCCGCCGTACGGGGTGGTCGCGCCGCGACCGCCCCGCCGGCTGGCCGTGCTCCGCTGACCCGGGCCGCCCCGGCGGGCGCACCGGCGCCGGTGGCCGTCGCACCGCCGATCAGGGCTCCCACCTGCGGTGATCCACGGCAGGGCTGCGGAGTGTGCGGCGGCCGATAGACTCTCTCGTCATGAGTGTTGACGAGGACACGGCCAACCACGGTCGGCTACTGGGCACCGTCCGTGGTCCGCAGGACGTGAAGCGGATGACCGGCGAACAGCTGGACATCCTCGCCGCCGAGATCCGTGACTTCCTGATCGCCAAGGTGTCCCGCACCGGTGGACACGTCGGCCCCAACCTGGGCGTGGTGGAGCTGACCCTGGCCATGCACCGGGTCTTCGACTCCCCGCGCGACCGGCTCCTGTTCGACACCGGCCACCAGTCGTACGTGCACAAGATCGTCACCGGCCGGCAGGACGGCTTCGACAAGCTCCGCCAGCGCGGTGGCCTCTCCGGCTACCCCAGCCAGGCCGAGAGCGAGCACGACCTGATCGAGAACTCGCACGCCTCCACCGCCCTGTCCTACGCCGACGGGCTGGCCAAGGCGTACGCCCTGCGCGGCGAGCAGCGCAGCGTGGTCGCCGTGGTCGGCGACGGGGCGCTCACCGGCGGCATGTGCTGGGAGGCGTTGAACAACATCGCCACCGCCGGCAACCGGCTGGTGATCGTGGTCAACGACAACGGCCGTTCCTACTCGCCCACCATCGGCGGTCTGGCCGACCACCTGTCGTCGCTGCGGCTCAACCCCGGCTACGAGAAGGTCCTCGACACGGTCAAGGACGCCCTGGGCAACACCCCGTTCGTCGGCAAGCCGATGTACGAGGTGCTGCACGCGGTCAAGAAGGGCATCAAGGACGCGGTCGCCCCGCAGGCCATGTTCGAGGACCTCGGCATCAAGTACGTCGGCCCGGTCGACGGGCACGACATCGCCGCCGTCGAGTCGGCGCTGCGCGCGGCCAAGAACTTCGGCGGCCCGGTGATCGTGCACGCGGTGACCCGCAAGGGCTACGGCTACCGCCCGGCCGAGGAGGACGAGGCGGACTGCCTGCACGGTCCGGGCGCGTTCGACGTCGAGACCGGCAAGCTGCTCGCCGCCCCGTCGGTGAAGTGGACCCAGGTCTTCGCCGACGAGCTGGTCGCCATCGCCGACGAGCGGCCCGACGTGGTGGGCATCACCGCCGCGATGGCCGAGCCCACCGGCATCGCCACCCTGGCCCGCAAGCACCCCCACCGGGTGTACGACGTGGGTATCGCCGAGCAGCACGCGGCCACCTCCGCGGCCGGCCTGGCGATGGGCGGCCTGCACCCGGTGGTGGCCGTCTATGCGACCTTCCTCAACCGCGCCTTCGACCAGGTCCTGCTGGACGTGGCGATGCACAAGCTGCCGGTGACGTTCGTGCTGGACCGGGCCGGCATCACCGGGCCCGACGGGCCGAGCCACTACGGCATCTGGGACATGTCGGTCTTCGGGGTGGTGCCGGGGCTGCGGATCGCCGCCCCCCGCGACTCCGCCAGCCTCCGCGAGGAGCTGCGCGAGGCGATCGCCGTCGACGACGGTCCCACCATCGTCCGGTTCCCCACCGGCACCGTCGCCGCCGACCTGCCGGCCATCCGCCGGGTCGGCCCGGTCGACGTGCTGGCCGAGTCGGCCCGTACCGACGTGCTGCTGGTGGCGGTGGGCTCCTTCGGGCTGCTCGGGATGGAGGTGGCGTCCCGGCTGGCCGAGCAGGGCTACGGCGTCACCGTGGTCGACCCGCGTTGGGTGCGTCCGGTGCCGGCCGAGCTGGTCGAGCTGGCCGCCGGGCACCGCCTCGTGGTCAGCGTCGAGGACGGCGTCCGCATCGGCGGTGTCGGTGACGCGCTGGGCCAGGCGATGCGCGACGCCGACGTCCGGGTGCCGCTGCGCGACCTGGGCGTACCGGCCGACTGGCACCCGCACGGCACCCGGGCGCAGATCCTGGCCGACCTGCGGCTGACCGCGCAGGACGTGGCCCGGGACGTCACCGGCTGGATCTCCGGCCTGGACGGCGACGCCCCCTCCGTGGAGACGGTCCGCCTCCCGGCCCCCGACACCACCCCCAACTGACCCACCCCGACCCCGCAGGGGCGGTCACGGCACTGCCGTGACCGCCCCTGCCCCGT
>NZ_JBMDWU010000188.1:0-5938 GCF_048594385.1 Micromonospora sp.
CGCAGAGCGCGGCGACCAGGCCGGGGGTCAGGTCGAGGGTGCCGTCCGGATCGGGCAGGACGACGAAGTCGTTGCCGGTGCCGTGGCCCTTGGTGAACTCCACGCCCCCATCATCGCCGATGCCCGGCGACCACCCGCAGGGCAGTCTCGACAACCGTCGGTTCGGTCGGGTCCAGCCAGTGGATGCGCTGGTCACGGCGGAACCAGGAGCGTTGCCGTCGGACGAACCGGCGGGTGGCCCGGATCGTCTCCTCCCGTGCCTGCGCCTCGTCGGTCTCCCCGGCCAGGAACCGCAGCACCTGCTGGTAGCCGAGCGCCCGGCTGGCCGTCCGGCCGTCGGCCAGGCCCTGCCCGCGCAGCGCGCGTACCTCGGCGACCAGTCCGTCGGCCCACATCCGGTCGACCCGCACCGCGATCCGCTCGTCGAGCAGCGCGGTGTCGAGGTCGACGCCGAGCTGCACCGCCGGGTAGTACGGGGTCGGGTCGGGCAGCGAGGCGGTGAACGGCGCACCGGTCAGCTCGATCACCTCCAGCGCCCGGACGATGCGTCGGCCGTTGCCGGGCCGGATGCCCGCCGCCGCCACCGGGTCCGCCCCGGCCAGCCGGGCGTACAGCGGGGCCGGGCCGAGCTGCGCCAGTTCCGCCTCCAGCCGTTCGCGTACCGCCGGGTCGGTGCCGGGGAACTCGAACTGTTCGAGCACCGCCCGCACGTACAGGCCGGAGCCGCCGACGAGCAGCGGCACCCGCCCCCGGGCCAGGATGTCGTCGACCGCCGCGCGGGCCAGCCGCTGGTATTCGGCGACGCTGGCCGGCTCGGTGACCGGCCAGATGTCCAGCAGGTGGTGCGGCACCCCGTCGCGCTCGGCGGGGGTGAGCTTGGCGGTGCCGATGTCCATGCCCCGGTAGAGCTGCATCGAGTCGGCGTTGACCACCTCACCGCCGAGGGCGTGTGCCAGGGCGATGCTCAGCGCCGACTTGCCCGCCGCGGTCGGGCCGACCACGGCGACGACCGTGCCGCTCACCGCGTCACACCGCCCGCCGCCGCCGTCCCGGCGTCATCCGCCATTGTCCCGGCATCGCCCGCCGGTGTCCCGTCCGGGCCGGGCGGGTCCGTCCGCGTCCAGGAGGCCACCAGGTAGCCGACACCGTAGGGGACGGCGTGGTGGCGCAGTTCGCCGTGCCAGTCGCCGCCGGCCGCGCGAACCGCCCCGGCCAGCACCTGCCAGGTCGGCCGACCGGCGACCCCCAGCTGCGCCGACAGCCCGCGGTCCAGACCGAGCAGGGCGTCGGCGTCCGCGTCGGCCAGGGCACGGGCGACCCCCTCGTCGTACGCCCCGGCGCGCGGGTCGTCGTAGCCTGGCGCTTTCGGGCCGTGGCAGGCCGACCCGTCACCGAGCACCAGCAGGGCCCACGGCCCGTCCACCCGCAGCCCGGCGCCGAGGGCGGCGCACCGGTCGGCCGGCTCGTCCGACGCGACGCTCACCAGCCGCCAGGCGGTCGGGGTCGGCGGGGCGGTCCGGTCGACCAGCCAGGCCCCGACCCGCCGACTCAACGGCAGCCCCTCGTCGTCGGCCGACGGAGGCACCGGCTCGACGCCGGCCGGCGGAGGCACCGGCTCGACGCCGGCCGTTACGAGACCGACCGTGAGGGGCAGGCCCCAGGGGGCGAAGCTGCCCCGGCGGGGCAGCGCCAGTTCGGTGGTGCGCTCACCGGCACCGACCAGCACGACGGTGTCCGCCCCGGCCGCGTAGAGGGCGGCGACGGCGGCGGCGCTGGCGTCACGCAGCTCCGCCAGTTCGGGCGCGGCGGCCCCGGCCAGCTCGGGGACGATCAGCGGCGGGTGCGGGCAGACGGCGGCGGCGAGCAGTGGCACCAGGCAACGGTAACGGCCGGGCACCGCCCGCTCCGCCCACCCCGCCGCCCGGCCCCGGGCGCACAGGCTCTGCGGCCCTACTGCCCCGGGGCCATCGGCCATGTGGTCGGCGGGACCGGGTGGCGGGTACGGTCAGCCGGTCTGTCCGCCCCAGCCGCCCTGGACCATGGTCTGGAACCGCCACTGCCCGCCGGTGCGGACCAGCAGGTCGGCGTAGCGCACCCGCTGGCGTTGGCCGTCGAGGGTGAACTCGGCCTCGGTGAGCACCACGGCCAGGCTGCGGGTGAGGAAGTAGGGCGTGCGCCGGCTCTCCATCCGCAGGTCGCCTCCGCCGCCGAGGACGCCGCCCATCATCTCCAGGTAGGCCGCCCGGTCGAGCTGGCGGGCCGAACCCTCGCCGGCCGCGTCGTCGGTGACCGTGTTGAGCGGGAACATCGCCAGGTCGGCGGTGCCGGCCACGTCGCCCGCCTCGGCCAGGGCGTCGTACCGGCGGAACCACTCGTCCAGCTCGGCGAGATCGGCGGCGTCGGGCACGAACCCGGGGTCGGCCGGGGGCGTCATCCGGGTGTGGGACTGCGTCATCCTGCTCCTCCTCGCCCGCCCGGCGCACGGGCGGCAACGTCGGTGTACGGCCTACCGTACACCGTACGGCGGATTGCGACACTCGCCCCACGGAGCCTGTGTGTGGGTGCTAGGACACCGTATGGTCACGGTCAGAGACAGGCGCTCGACGCGGACGGGGGCGGACCTGTGACAATGCCGGGAGCAAGTTGGCTGCGCCGTGGCGGCGATCGCGGGGGGTTTCCCGACGACGCCGGGAGAACGAGGATGGGCACATGAGCGACTGGACTGCCTTCGGACGGGTGGACGCGGACGGCACCGTGTACGTGAAGACCGGCGAGGGCGAGCGGGTGGTCGGATCCTGGCAGGCGGGCGCGCCCGAGGAGGGCCTGGCCCACTTCGCCCGCCGCTTCGCCGACCTGGTCACCGAGGTGGACCTCACCGAGGCCCGGCTCAACTCGGGCGCCGCCGACGCGGGAGGTTCGCTGAGCACCGTGCGGCGGATCCGCGCCTCGCTGGCCGAGGCCCACGTCGTGGGGGACATCGACGCCCTCGCCGCGCGCCTGGACAAGCTCGCCGTGCTCGCCGAGGAGAAGGCCGGCGAGGCCCGTGCCGCCCGGGAGGCCGCCCGGGGTGAGGCGCTCGCCCGTAAGACCGCCCTGGTCGAGGAGGCCGAGAAGCTGGCCGCCGAGTCGACCGGCTGGAAGACGGCCGGTGACCGACTCAAGGAGATCCTCGACGAGTGGAAGACCATCCGGGGGGTCGACAAGAAGGCCGACGGTGAGCTGTGGAAGCGGTTCGCCGCCGCCCGGGACGGCTTCACCAGGCGTCGGGGCGCCCACTTCGCCTCCCTCGACCAGCAGCGCAAGCAGGCGCACACGGTCAAGGAGGAGCTGGTCGCCGAGGCCGAGAAGCTCTCCGACTCCACCGACTGGGCGGCCACCGCCAACCAGCTCAAGGAGCTGATGAACCAGTGGAAGGCCGCCCCGCGCGCCTCCAAGGAGTCGGAGCAGAAGCTCTGGGAACGGTTCCGCGCCGCCCAGGACGCCTTCTTCAGCCGGCGCAGTGAGGTCTTCTCGGCCCGGGACAACGAGCAGCGGGCCAACCTGGAGCGCAAGCAGGCGCTGCTGGCCGAGGCCGAGGCGCTCGACGTCGACGGCGACCCGAAGGGCGCCCCGGCGAAGCTGCGCGATATCCAGGCCCAGTGGCACGAGGCGGGCCGGGTGCCCCGGGAGGCCGCCGCCGGCCTGGAGCGGCGACTGCGGGCCATCGACGACAAGGTCCGCGAGGTGATGGACTCGGCCTGGCGGCGGACCACCAAGGAGGACAACCCGCTGCTCGCCCAGATGCGGGCGCAGGTCGCCGAGGCCGAGGAGCGGCTCGCCCGCGCCCAGGCCGCCGGGGACGCCCGCCGGGTCAAGGAGGCCGAGCAGGCGCTCGCCTCCAAGCGGCAGTTCCTCCAGCTCGCCGAACAGGCCGGCTGACCCCGACCGGCCGTCCGCGCCGGTTGGATGGACATATGTGAGCCCCCGGTCCCGGGTGAAGGGACCGGGGGCTCACGCGCGTGTCCGCCCTGGTCGCCGAGCGGACCACCCGGCGGGGCCCGTGCGGGGAGCATCCCGGGCACGCCGGTTACCAGCCGGAACGACCCTTCCGGCGGGGCCGCCGCGACCTGCGGTTGACGCATCGAGACCGGCTGATCAGAATGGGCGGCAGAGCCAGGTCGATCCCACCGGCGCGAGGGCACCGACGACGGACACCGTCGTCGGGAGTCGCCGGTGCACCGCAGCGAGTGGCCGTGTCCACGTGACCCGGCACGTCGCGCACTGTCCGCGTATCCCGTAACGAGCGGGACGGACGGCGGCGGCCGGCTTTCCCCCCGGTTTTCCGCCCGCGTCGCCTCGCGACGCCGGGCATCCGAAGTGGAGCCCGCATGTACCGACCCCGTATTCTCGGCGCCGCGCTCACCGCGCTCGCCACCGCTGCGGCAGGCGTGTTCGTCGCCGCCGCCGTCGGCACCACCCCGGCCGCCGCCGCCGTCGGCGGCACCGGCACCGGCTACCTGCACACCAACGGCAACAAGATCGTCGACAGCACCGGCGCGACGGTACGGCTGACCGGCATCAACTGGTTCGGCATGGAGACCGACAACCGCACGTTCCACGGCCTGTGGTCGAACAACCCGTGGCGTGGGCAGCTCGACAAGATGGCCAGCCTGGGCTACAACACGCTGCGCATCCCGTACTCGAACGACTCGGTGAAGCCGGGCGCGACCGCCACCGGGATCAACGACTTCGTCAACCCGGACCTGGTCGGGCTCTCCCCGTTGCAGATCCTCGACAAGGTGATCGACTACGCCGGCAGCAAGGGCATGCGGGTCATCCTGGACCGGCACCGGCCGACGTCGGCCGGTCAGTCGCCGCTCTGGTACACCCCGACGGTCTCCGAGGCGACCTGGCTCGCCGACTGGAAGATGCTGGCCCAGCGGTACGCCGGCAACACCACGGTGATCGGCGCGGACCTGCACAACGAGCCGCACGCCGAGGGCACCAACCCGGCCGCGACCGGCGCCTGCTGGGGCTGCGGCGACACCACCCGGGACTGGCGGCTGGCCGCCGAGCGGGCCGGTAACGCCATCCTCGGGGTGCAGCCGAACTGGCTGATCTTCGTGGAGGGGGTGAGCTGCCCCAGCGGCGGCCTGTCGAACGTCTGGGACAACGACACCAGCAACGACGAGGACTGCGGCTGGTGGGGTGGCAACCTGTCCAAGGCCGGTCAGTTCCCGGTCCGGCTGAACGTGGCGAACCGGCTGGTCTACTCGCCGCACGAGTACGCCACCAGCGTCTACGAGCAGGAGTGGTTCAAGGCGGCCGACTTCCCGGCGAACCTGCCGGCGGTCTGGGACCGCTACTGGGGTTACCTCTACAAGCAGAACATCGCCCCGATCATGATGGGCGAGTTCGGCAGCACCCTGGCCGACCCCCGGGACAAGGTGTGGCTGGAGAAGCTGATGGCCTACACCGGCACCGGGGTGAACGGGATGTCCTTCACCTACTGGTCGTGGAACCCCAACTCGGGTGACACGGGTGGCATCGCGCTTGACGACTGGACCAACATCAACACCGCCAAGCAGGCGATCCTCCAGCCTTACCTGATCCCGCCGGTCGCCGGTGGGGCCGACCCGACCGGCACCCCGACGCCGAAGCCGCCGACCACCACCCCGGTGCCGCCGACCACGACCCCGCCGCCGCCCACCACGACGCCCCCGCCGCCCACCACCACGCCCCCGCCGGCGGGTGGCTGCACCGCCACCTACAAGCAGGTCAACGCCTGGCAGGGTGGCTTCCAGGGTGAGCTGACCGTCAAGAACACCAGTTCGTCGGCGGTCAACCCGTGGTCGGTGACCTGGACCTGGCCGGCCGGGGTGACCCTGGTCAACGGCTGGAACGCCACGGTCACCCAGTCCGGCACGACGGTGACCGCCGCCGGGCCGAACTACGCGCC
>NZ_JBMDWU010000189.1:0-17382 GCF_048594385.1 Micromonospora sp.
GCGTGGCGTTGTCGGCCGCGATGCGCACGTCGGCGCACAGCGCCAGCTCGCACCCGCCGCCGAGGGCGTAGCCGGTGCCCGCGGCGACCACCGGCTTGGGGATGCGCGCGACGGCGGAGAACGCCGACTGCAGGGCTCCCGAGCGCTTGACCATGTCGCCGTAGGACATGTCGGCCATCTCCTTGATGTCCGCGCCGGCGGCGAAGACCTTCTCCCCGCCGTACACGATGACGGCGCGGACGCCCGGGTCGGCGGTGGCGGCCGTGGCGGCGGCCCGCAGTTCCTCCTGGACCTGCTTGTTGAGCGCGTTCATCGGTGGCCGCTCCAGCCGGATGGTGCCGATGCCGTCCCTGGTGGTAAGCCGCACGAACTCGCTCACGCTGCCCTCACTTCCTCGTCGAAGTCGCGTGCCAACCTTACGACCCGGGTCGTTGGGGTACGTAGTCTGGTGTTCGCCACCCGCGCTCGGGAGTCCAGCGATGATCACGTACTACGACGACCGGTCGGTGCAGGTCACCTCCGCCGCCATCCGGGTCGACGGCCGGGCCTTCCCGCTGGCCGAGATCGGCCTGGTCTGGCACCGCCGGGGCGACCGCTCCTGGCGGGTGCTGGCCGGGCGGGGTGCGATCGGGGCCGCCCTGGCGGGCCCGCTGGTGGCTGCGGTGATCGGCATCGCGGTGGCGGTCTGGCTGCACCGCTCCCCCACCGTCACGCTCGCCATCGTGGGAGCATCGGTGCTGGTCGGGCTGGCCGTCGGGCCGGTCGCCGACTTCCTCTTCGACCGCCTGGACCGCTCCTACGACCGGGGCAGCCGGCAGCGTGAGCTGTGGGTCCGCTGGCAGGGGCGGCCGGTGCTGCTGCTGAGCACCGGCGACGCGCTGCGCTTCGGACAGATCTACCGGGCGGTACAGCGCGCGATGGAGCACTCCGCCGCGCCCCGCCGGCACGGCGGGTCACCGGTGCGGGCGACGGGGCCGACCGCGACCGACCCGGCCGGGCAGGGACCGGCGACGGGCCGCAGGCGGTGACCGCCGGGGGCGGACGCTGAGTCGGGACACAGGACGGACGGCCGCCCCGACCGCCGCTCGGCGCGTCGGGCGCGCGATCCGTCGGCCACACAGCGGCACCGGTCGCCTGCGAACGGTTAGGGTTAGTGATGACCCTCTATGACCGGGACGACACGGTGCAGGTGACCTCCGAGTCGATCCGGGCCGGTGGGCAGGTCGTACGGATCGCCGACGTCGCGTACGTCTGGCACGCACGCGGGGCCACCACCATGGCCGTCCGGTCCCGCATCCTCGGGCGCGGGGTGCTGGTCCTGCTGCTCTCGCTGCCCCCACTGGTCGCGCTGATCTGTGTGGTCTCGCTGGTCTGGTCGGCACAGGACCGGGGCGAGTGGAAACCGGCCCTGATCGTGCTGGCCGTCTGCGGCGTCGGGGTGCTCGCCCTGCTGCCCTTCCTGGAGCTGCCGCTCGGCTGGCTGGACCGGTCCTACGAACGCGGCAACAAGGTCAACGAGCTGTGGGTGCAGCACCTGGGGCAGGAGGTGATGCTGCTGCGTACCCCCGACGCGTTGCGGTTCGGACAGATCTACCGCGCCGTCCAACGCGCCGTCGAACAGCAGGGCGAACCCCGGTGACACCGTCCCGGGCGGTCGGCCCCGCCCGCGCGGCTGCGGGTCAGCTCAGCGGCAGCGCGGTGGCCAGCGGCCAGGCCACCAGGACCGCGCCCACCACCGCCGGTGCCCAGCGGGGCGCACCGGCCCGCCGCAGCACCGCCGCCCAGGCGGCCTGCCACCCGAGCAGCACCACGAACAGCGGCACCACCAGCAGCACGAAACCGGGGGCCAACCCCACCACGGCCGCCCCGCCCAGCGCCGGTACGGCGAGCGCGCCGACCGCCGCGTACCGCCAGCTCCGCCCCTGCGTGAGCAGCTCCGCGCCGGCCAGGAACACCAGACAGCCGACCGTCACCACCGGCAGCAGCCACCATCGGGCACCCACCGGCAGCGCCCAGGTGAGGCCGAGGTGGATCGGCACGGCGACGGCGGCCACGGCGTACCCGGTCAGCAGCAGGGCCGCGACCACCGGCCGCAGCGGCGTACGCCCGCCGGTGGCCGGAACGGGCCCACCTGCCGCAGCCGGCGCGCCGGGGGTGGGACCGGCGGTGAACAGGCGCAGCGGCCAGTACCGGGCGGCGGCCAGCAGGACGCCGGTGACCAGCAGGAAGCCGGTGAGGTAGCCGCCGACCGCGAGCGGCAGCCGGGTGGTCGGCAGCACCGGGGCGAGCAGCACCCCCACCCCGGTGACGGCAGTCGCCACCGCCAGCACGGCGGGTGCCGGCGCGACGGGTACGGGTGCGACGGGCCGCCCGCGACGGCCGGTCAGCAGGGCCGCCAGCGGCACGAAGCCGAGACCGAGACCGAGCAGCAGCAGACCCGCCGGGACCAGGCGGGCGGCCGGGCGCGGTGCCGCACCACCGGCGCCGCCGACCCAGGCGGCGACCTCGCGGTGGGTACGGCCGGCGAAGAGCACCGAGATGTGCTCGACGCCGGGAACGACCACCACCCGTCGCCCGGAGCCCCGCCGTGCGGTCGCCTCGGCGGTGGCCCGGAAGGCGGGGAACTCCAGGCCGCCGACGATCAGCAGCAGCCGCCGCGGCCGGGTGTCGGGCAGGTCACCGCCGTCGGGCAGCGAGATCGCGACGGTGCCGGCGACGTCGGGGTGGCCGGCGGCGTACCGGGTCACCGCCCCCGCACCCATCGAGTGTCCGACCAGGACGATCCGCGTCGGGTCGACGTCGGGCCGGCCCCGCAGGTAGGCGACGGCGACTGCCAGGTCGTGTTCCAGGGTGCCGCGGGACGCGGTGTCGTCGCGGCCCGCCCCGGGCAGGCCGGCCGGGTTGCCGCCGTGCCCGGCGAAGTCGAGCAGCAACGCGACCGCGCCCCGCCGGGCGACCGTGTCGGCGAGCGGACGCATCAACCGGGCCGAGCCGGCGAAGCCGTGCGCGATCACCACACCCGGCCGGCGCACCGTGCCCGCCCCGTCGTCGTCGGCCCGTACCACGGTCAGCGGTACGCCGTCGGCGGTGACCTGCCGGGTGGCCAGGCCGGCGTCCGCCCGCAGCAGCCCGTAGCCGCCGAGCACCAGGGCGAGCACGGCGAGGACCGTCAGCGCCGCGCGGCCCCGACCGGCCGGCGTCACGCCGGGGGGACGGAGCGACATGCGGGCACCCTACCGTCCGTCCAGCCACCCCCGTCCGCCCCGATTCCCGCACTCCCCGGGGCACCGTCCCCGCGCTCCTTCCGGGCGTACGGCCGGGTCCGTTCTCCCGTGCCGGCCCGGCCCGCGACCGCCGCGCCCGGGTCGGGTCCGGCCCACGCCCGGGACCGTCCCGGCGGGCGGCGCTGGCCGTCCCGACGCACACTGGGTGACATGGCCATCCCCCTGCCCCGACCGGGCGACGTCGTCGGTCTCACCCGCTCCGCCCTCGACCAGGCGTTCGGTTCGGCCGCCTCGTTCGCCGCCGTGCCGGCCCGCGCCTTCGCCGTGCTCGACGGGGTGGAGGCACTGCTGACCCGGATCAACGGGGTGGTGGACCGGATCGAGGGCACCCTGGACCGCACGGACCGGGTGCTCACCGACGCCGAGGTGGCGGTGCGCGAGGTGGCGGTGATCAGCGCGGCGGCGACCACGGCCGTCACCCGGGCCACCGAGGTCGCCGACGCGGCGGCCGGGGTGGTGGCCGGGGCCGGTCAGGTGTCCCGGGCTGTCGGCGAGGTGGTCGCCGAGGCCGGGGCGGTGGCCGACCGGGCCGCCGGCACGGTGGCGACCGCCGAGGGCGCGGCCACCGTCGCAGCCGAGCTGATGACCGCGTACGAGCCGGCGTTGCGGCGGGGCGCGCCGATGGCGAACCGGTTCGTGGCCGAGCTGAGCCACGAGGAGCTGGCCGCGGCGATCCGGCTCGTCGACGAGCTGCCGAAGCTCAAGGAGCACCTGACCTCGGACGTGCTGCCGATCCTGGCCACCCTCGACCGGGTCGGCCCGGACCTGCACGACCTGCTCGACGTGACCCGTGACCTCAAGCTCGCCGTCGCCGGCATTCCCGGCCTGGGCATGCTGCGTCGCCGGGGTGAACGGCTCAGCGACGACCCGGCCGGCTGAGCTGCCGGTCAGGTGCCGGCGGTCGGGGTGTAGAGGGCGTCGATCTCGGCACGCTCGGGCAGCGCCACCGACGCGCCGAGCCGCCGGACGCACGCCGCGCCGGCCGCCGCCGCCCAGCGCACCGCGTCGACCACCGGCCGCCCCTCACCCCAGGCCACGGCCAGGGCGCCGGTGAACGCGTCCCCGGCGGCGGTCGTGTCGACCACGTCCACGACGACGGCGGGCACGTGCACGGCGGGGGCGTCCCGCTCGACGTACCAGGCGCCCCCGCCGCCGAGGGTGAGCACCGCCCGGGGCACCAGCGCCAGCAGCGCCCCCGGGTCGTCCCGCCCCCGGCCGGTGAGCAGGTGCGCCTCGGTCTCGTTGACCACCAGCAGGTCCACCGCCGCCAGCAGCTCGGCGGGCACCTGCCGGGCCGGCGCGGCGTTGAGGATCACCCGGGTGCCGGCGGCACGGGCGGCCACCGCCGCCTCGGTCACCGTCTCGACCGGGATCTCCAGCTGGGCGACCAGCACGTCCGCCCCGCGTACGGCGGACAGCTCGGCTTCGGTGAGGGCGGTGAAGGCGGCGTTCGCGCCAGGGGTGACCAGGATGGCGTTCTCCCCGGCGGCGTTGACCATCACCAGGGCAACCCCGGAGGCCCCGTAGACCACCCGCAGGTGGGTGGCGTCCACCTGGGCGGCGGTGATCCTGGCCCGCAGGGTGACGCCGAACGCGTCGGAGCCGAGCGCGCCGAGGAAGGTGCAGGCGGCACCGGCGCGGGCGGCGGCGATGGCCTGGTTGGCGCCCTTGCCGCCGGGCACCATCACGAAGTGGCTGCCGAGCACGGTCTCCCCCGGCCGGGGCAGCGTCGGGCCGGCTCCGACCACGTCCATGTTGGCGCTGCCCACCACGACGATCCGGCTCTGCCGCACCCCACCTCCCACCGACACCACAACCCCCCACCCCGCCAGTCACAACCACGACGAGTCTAAATCCCCACCCCACCCACCCTGCCCCGCCCTTCCCACCCGTCCATCCCGTCGATCATGGACTTACGGTGGCCGCAAAAGGGACACGGGAGGGTCTTTCCCCCAGCACAACTCCAAGATCGACGCTGGGGTGGGGGTGGGGGGTTAGGCGGCGCGGGCGGTCCAGCGGTCGGCGTGGCGTTCGACCAGCAGGGGTAGGCCGAAGGTCTTGCTGAGGTTGTCGGCGGTCAGGGTGTCGGCGAGCAGCCCCTGGGCGACCACCGCGCCGTCGCGCAGCAGCAGCGCGTGGGTGAACCCGGGCGGGATCTCCTCGACGTGGTGGGTGACCAGCACCAGGGCCGGGGCGTCCGGGTCGTGGGCCAGCTCGGCGAGCCGGCCGACGAGGTCCTCGCGCCCACCCAGGTCGAGCCCGGCCGCCGGCTCGTCGAGCAGCAGCAGCTCCGGGTCGGTCATCAGGGCGCGGGCGACCTGCACCCGCTTGCGTTCGCCCTCGGAGAGGGTGCCGTACGTGCGGTCCGCCAGGTGGGCGACGCCGAGCTGCCCGAGCAGGGCGCGGGCGCGGGCCTCGTCGGCCTGGTCGTAGCTCTCCCGCCAGCGGCCGACCACCGACCAGGCAGCGGTGAGCACGACGTCACCGACCCGTTCCTCGGCGGGGATGCGCTCAGCCACGGCGGCGGTGGTGAGGCCGATCCGGGTCCGCAGCTCGGTGAGGTCGGTGCGGCCGATCCGTTCGCCGAGCACGTGCACGACGCCGGTGCTCGGGTGCAGTTGACCGCAGGCGAGGTTGAGCAGGGTGGTCTTGCCGGCGCCGTTGGGGCCGAGCACCACCCAGCGTTCGTCCAGCTCGACCCGCCAGTCGACGTCGTGCAGCAGGGCGGTGCCGGATCGCCGGACGGCGACGCCGTCCAGGCTGACCACCAGATCCGCGTCCACGGTCGAGGGGGCGGCTGCGGCGGGGAACGGGTCACCAGTCACCGCCCCATCCAACCACGCAGCCCGAGGCCGCCCCCACGGGCGGGTGGCCCGGCCTTAGGGTGCACCGTGTCGTTGGTCACCATCCCGGGAGGACGGCCCATGCCCGTACGAGACGAGGGGCGGTGCGGATGAGCGCGGTCATCGAGATCGCCGGTCTGCGCAAGACGTTCCGCACCATGCGGCGGGGCAGGCGGGTGGCGGTGGACGGCTTCGACATGGTCGTCGAGGCGGGCCAGGTGCACGGCTTCCTCGGCCCCAACGGCTCCGGTAAGACCACCACGCTGCGCGCCCTGCTGGGGCTGGTCAACGCCGACGCCGGGGAGTTGCGGGTGCTGGGTGCGCCGACCCCGGAGCAGTTGGGTCGGGTCACCGGGCGGGTGGGCGCGATCGTGGAGAGTCCGCAGTTCTTCGGCAACTTCACCGGGCACCGGACGCTGCGGTTGCTGGCGGTGGCCGGCGGCGTGCCGACGTCCCGGGTGGACGAGGTGCTCGACCAGGTCGGCCTGCGGGAGCGGGGCGAGGACCGGGTGAGGAGCTACTCGCTGGGCATGAAGCAGCGTCTCGCCGTCGCGTCGGCGCTGTTGAAGAGCCCGGAGCTGCTGATCCTGGACGAGCCGGCGAACGGGCTGGACCCGGCCGGTATCCGGGAGATGCGGGACCTGATGCGTACGCTCGCCGGGTCCGGGGTGACCGTGCTGGTGTCGAGCCACATCCTGGCCGAGATCCAGCTGATCTGCGACCACGTCACGATCATCGCGCGGGGCCGTCGGGTGGCGGCCGGCCGGGTGGACGACGTGCTGGCCGGGCACGACCCGCACGAGTGGCGGGTCCGGGTGGCCGAGTCGGAGCGGGGCGCGCAGCTGCTGCGGGAGGCCGGGCTGACGGTCGCCGTCGACCCCGACGACGTGCTGGTGGTCGGGGGCGCACCGGAGCCGGAGCTGATCAGCAGCACCCTCGGTGGGCAGGGCCTGTGGGTCCGCGAGCTGACCCCGGTCCGGCCGGACCTGGAGAGCGTCTTCCTCGACCTCACCGCCGGGACGACCCCGCCGGGGCAGCCGGACGGCGTCGACGCGGGTGACGCCCCGCTGATCGAACTGGACCGGACCGACGGTCGGAGGGTGGACGCGTGAACCTGGTCCGTGCCGAGGTGGAGCGGTTGACCGCCCGCCGCTTCGTCCAACTGATGGTGCTGCTGCTCGCGGTGGCGTTCGCGGTGACCACCACGACCACCCTGATCGGGTCGCACCGGCCGACGGCGCAGGAGATGTCCGCAGCCCAGGAGCAGGCCGCGCAGGCGGTGGCGGTGCTGGAGGCGGAGCACACCCGCTGCCTGCGGGTCCGGGCCGGCGAGATCCCGATCACCGAGGACGCCGGGTACGTACCGGCCGACTGCGCCGAGGTGGATCCGGCGCGGATGGAGCGGCTGCCGCTGGCCACCGACTACCTCACGTCGGTCTTCATCTTCTCCCAGGAGGCGCGCGGGCTGCTCTACTTCCTGATCGCGTTCCTGGTGCTGTTCGGCTTCCTGGTGGGCGCGTCGTACATCGGTGCCGACCTGAACTCCGGCGGGGTGGTCAACCTGCTGTTGTGGCGGCCGGGCCGGGTGACCGTGCTCGGTACGAAGCTGGGCACCCTGGTCGGGCTGGTGGCCGCGCTGGCGGTGCTGGCGTCGGCGCTCTACCTGGGCACGTTCTGGGTGATCGGGCAGACGGCGGGTGTGCCCGGCCCGCTGGACGGGCAGTTCTGGGGCGGGCTCGGGGCGATCTACGGGCGGGGTCTGGTGCTGGTGCTGCTGTCGACCGTGCTCGGCTTCGGGATCGCCACGCTGGGCCGGCACACCTCGGCGGCGCTCGGCGCGGTCGCCGCGTACGCGGTGGTGTGGGAGATGGGCGCGCGGCTGGTGTTGCAGATCCTCGACGTGGCCCGGGCGGACCTGCTGATGCTCTCCAACTATCTGGGTGCCTGGCTGTCCGGCCGGTTGGAGTTCTGGGACGACCGGGGTTGCCCGCCGGGCAGCGGCGTCTGCGACGGCGGCATCTACGCGATCACCTGGGGGCCGGCGCTGCTGGTGCTGTTGGCGCTGACCGGTGCGGTCACCGGGTCCGCGTTCGTCGCGTTCCGCCGCCGCGACCTGGTCTAGGGCTATCCCACCCGCGCCGGCCACGGAAACATCTGGCCGTGGCCGGCGCAGTGGTGAAGTATTCCTTCATGACGACGGGCGGGCGGGGTGGTCGGTCAGCCGACGGTCGACCCGAACACCTCGTCCCGCACGGCGTCCAGCGCGGTCCGCAGCGCCCCCCGCAGGATCGGCTCCTCGGTCAGCCCGGTGGGCACCACCCGGGGCCGGACCAGGGTGATCGCGGCCACCTCGTGCTGCACCCGTTCGGCCAGCGCCGCCCCGCCGGCCTGCCCCACCTCACCGGCGAGCACCACCAGCGGCGGGTCGAGCACCACGCAGGTGCTGGCCACCCCGAGGGCGAGCCGTCGGGCCAGCTCGTCGAGCAGCGGGCCACCGGCGGTGCCGGCGGCGATGGCGGCCCGCACCGCGCCGGCCGCGTCCGGTGCGTCGATGCCGTGTTCCCGGGCCACCGCCTGGACCGCGTCCGCGCCGGCGAGCTGCTGGAACGCGGGCTTCGCCCGGCGCGAGACGTCCCGGGGGATCGGCACCCCCGGCACCGGCAGGTAGCCGATCTCGCCGGCCGCGCCGCTGCTGCCGTGGTGCAGCCGGCCACCCAGCATGATCGCCAGACCCACCCCGGCACCCACCCAGACCAGGACGAAATCCGCCAGCCCCTGCGCGGCCCCGGACTGCGCCTCGGCGACGGCGGCCAGGTTGACGTCGTTCTCGAAGACGACCGGGGTGTGCAGGTCCTCGCGCAGCGCGGCGAGCAGGCCCCGGTGCCAGCGGGGCAGGTTGAACGCGAAGGTGATGTCGCCGGTGGCCGGGTCGACCAGACCAGGGGTGCCGAGCACCACCCGCCGTACGCTGTCCAGCTCCGCGCCGGCCCGGCTGGCCGCCTGCACCACCGCCGTGTGCACCACGCCGACCGGGTCGTCGGTGTCCCGGGTGGACTGCTCGACCTGACTGACGACCGCGCCCGTGATGTCCGCGCAGGCGGCCACCACCCGTTCCGCGCCGACGTCCACCCCGACCACGTACGCGCTGCCCGGCCGTACGGCGTAGAGCTGCGCGTTCGGACCCCGCCCACCGGCCTGTTCACCGACCCGGGCGACCAGCCCGCGCTCCTCCAGCCGCTCGACCAGCTGCGAGGCGGTGACCTTGGACAGGCCGGTCAGCTCGCCGAGCCGGGCGCGGGTGAGCGGGCCGCGTTCGAGCAGGAGCTCCAGCGCCGCACGGTCGTTGAGCGCCCGCAACAGTCGGGGGGTTCCGGGCAGCCGGGTCGCACTCATGCCATGTCCTCTGGTTTTCGTAAACTCTGCTTACCGAATCGCGTTGATCAGGGATGTCCGTAGCGTATCGGCCGCCCCGTGGCGGGGAACTCGGACGACCCGGCCGCCCGTGCCGACACACGTGCCGTCCACCGGCACACGGTGACCGCCGGCCGGTCCGCCGTCGGTGCGGGTTCCGGGCGGCGGGAGAGGGGGTTCAGGTGGGGATCGATCCAGGACTGCGCCGGCTGGCGCTGGGCACGCTGCTGGCCGCGTACCCGGGGCCGGTGCCGCCGGACTGGGCGGTCGCGCTGGTCGCCGAGGGGCTGGCCGGGCACACCCTGTTCGGCGGCAACGTGCACGACCCGGGCCAGCTCGCGGCGGGCACCGCCGCGCTGCGCGCCGCCCGGCCCGACGTGCTGCTCGCCATCGACGAGGAGGGTGGCGACGTGACCCGGCTGGCGCACGCCACCGGCAGCCCGTACCCGGGCAACGCGGCGCTCGGCGCGGTCGACGACACCGCGCTCACCCGGGAGGTCTATGCGGCGATCGGCGGTGAACTGGCCGCCGTCGGCGTCACCGTCGACCTGGCCCCGACGGTCGACGTGAACACCGCCGACGAGAACCCGGTGATCGGCACCCGCGCGTTCGGGGCCGACCCGGGCCGGGTGGCCGCCCACACGGCCGCCGCCGTGGCGGGGCTCCAGTCGGTGGGGGTGGCGGCCTGCGCCAAGCACTTCCCCGGCCACGGCGCGACCGTCGCCGACTCACACCACGAGCTGCCCACCGTGGACGCCGACGCGGCGCTGCTGCGGGCCCGCGACCTGCCGCCCTTCGCGGCGGCGGTCGACGCGGGCGTGCAGGCGGTCATGACGGCGCACATCCGGGTGCCGGCACTGACCGGGGACGGGCCGGCCACCTTCAGCCGGGCCGTCCTGGTCGACCTGCTGCGCGGCGAGTACGGCTTCACCGGCGCGGTGGTCACCGACGCGTTGGAGATGAAGGGCGCGACCGTCGCCGCCGGTGGGGTCGGGCCGGCCGCCGTGCGGGCCCTGGCCGCCGGGGCGGACCTGCTCTGCCTGGGCGCGAAGGTCGACGCCGCGCTGGTCGAGCGGGTGGTGGCCGAGATCGTCGGGGCGCTCGGGGCCGGCCGGCTGGACCGGGCCCGGGTGGAGCAGGCAGCCGGTCGCGCCGCCGCGCTCGCCGCCTGGACCGGTGCCGCCCGCCCGCCCGGTCCCACCGGCCCCGTCGAGGTCGGCCTCGGGTACCGGGCCGCCCGCCGGGCGGTGCGGGTGGAGGGCGACCCAACCGGGCCGGCACGCCCGCTCGTGGTGCAGGTGTACGCCGCCGCCACCGTCGCCGAGGGCCGGGTGCCGTGGGGGCTGGGCCCGCACCTGGCCGACGTCGAACAGCTCCGGGTGGTCGCCACCGAGGTCGACCCGGCGACGGTACGCCGGCTCGCCGGGGACCGGCCGGTCGTGCTGGTCGGACGGCACCTGCACCGGCTGCCCGGCGGTCCCGCGCTGGTCGAGGCGCTGGCCGCGACGCATCAGGTGACGGTGGTGGAGATGGGCTGGCCGGGGCGGTGGCGGCCGGCCGGGGTACGGGCCTTCGTCACCACCTTCGGCGCGAGCCACGCCAACGGTCGCGCCGCGGCGGAGGTGCTCGGCCTGACCTGCTGAGTGGCCGTCCCCGACGGGCGGGGCACCTGCGCGGGACGGGACGGGCCGGTCAGCGACGCCAGGGTGCCGGGTCGCCGTGGTCGTCGGGAAGGCCGAGCAGCCGGCCGACCGCGGTGATCCGCAGGACCCGGGACACCACCGGTTGCGGGTCGACCAGCCGCAGGGTGGCCCCCCGGCCGACCGCCTCGGCCGCCCCGCGCAGCAACGCGGCCACCCCCGTCGAGTCGAGGAAGGTGACGGCCGTCAGGTCGACGACGATCTCCGACAGACCGGGGTGGCACAGCGCCTCGTCGAGGTCGCGTTGCAGCCCGGGGACGGTGGCGATGTCCAGGTCACCCACCGGTGCCAGGACCACCCGCCCGTGCCCCTCGCACGGCGTCGGCAGCTGCATGTCCGTCCACTCCTGGCCATCCGGCCGTCCCCGACCGCGCGCCGGTTCTCGCCGCGACGCCCGACCCTACCGGGGCCTCCTGACACCACCCTGCCGGGCAGCCGCCGGAGCAAACGACGAGCACGTTGCGTCACCGGGCTTCAACGGCGAATGCTTCCTTAACCCCAGCTCAAGTCCATTACTGGACAGAGAGAACCCGCCGATCACCCTTGCCGAGCGGGCATCCGAGTACGTAGCGTGACCGACACCGAGGTCGACCGGTGGACACCGGTCACGGCGGGGCCTGGGGCAGGCAGCGGACCGTGGATCCGGCCCGGGATCCACGGTCCGCGCCGCAGCCGGGCCGCGCCCTCACGGCGGGTAGACGCCGTAGGTCGACCAGCCCCGGT
The DNA here is from genome assembly GCF_048594385.1 of Micromonospora sp. Taxonomy (NCBI): domain Bacteria; kingdom Bacillati; phylum Actinomycetota; class Actinomycetes; order Micromonosporales; family Micromonosporaceae; genus Micromonospora; species Micromonospora sp. The sequence continues at coordinate 11,962 of NZ_JBMDWU010000189.1, forward strand.
CGGCGAACCCGGCGGCCTCGGCGACCCGGGCGGAACCGGTGTTCGCCGGATCGTGCCGGTAGGTGGGGACGGCGCCCTCGTCGAGCACCCGACGGGCGGCCTGCGCGACGAGCCGTCGGGCCAGCCCCCGGCCGCGCGCCGCGGGCACCGTGCCGACGGCCAGCTCGTGCCCGTACGCGTCGTGCCGTTTGATGCCGACACCGGCCAGGTAGCCGCCGTCGGCGTCCCGCACGACGAGCACCTCGCGGTCGAACAGGTGCAGCCAGGGTGGCAGGGCGGGGTCGGTGGGGGCGGTCCAGGTGCCGACGTCGGGCAGCGCGGCCGGCGCGAGGCACCACCGGAACACGTCGTCGTTGACCACCCACCCGGGTTGCCCGACCAGCGCCGGCAGCGCCCCGTACAGGGCGGACCGGGGCCCGGCGGCCAGTTCCCGGACGGCCGCGACCAGCCCGGACGGCACGGAGAGCACGGTGCTGCCGGGGGCCCGGACCGCGACGGCCGGGCGGACCCGGCCGTCCCAGGCCGGACGTGTCCGCCGCCACGAGCCGACCACGTGCAGGCCCGGCGGTGCCGGCCACTGCCCGAGCCAGGTCGCCAGGTGCAGGTACAGCCGCCGGTCCAGCACCGCCCGCCCCTCTCACCCGGTGGATCGCTTCATGATCCACGGTACGCCGGGCCGCCACGGCCGACGCCCGGTTGCCGGGAGCGCGTCGTGGGTAGAGGGAACCGGACCGTGAGCTGCCTCACCGGAACCCGGTCCATCGACCGTGCGTCATATCTATTTCCATACATGGACACCTTTCTTTGGGACGGTAATGGCCATGCCTATGCAGCCGAACGAGCGGTACCAGCAGGACAGCGCACGAGTGTGGAACACGGCGGGGGGTGCCGGGCGGTTCCCGGCCCAGCCGCGCTACCGGGAGGCCCGGTGCGGTCGCGGCGTCAACGCCCGACTGTCCTGGGGCGAGCTGAACACCCTCCCCGCCGGCATCTCCTCCCGACGCGGCCTCACCGCCCGCTGACCCGGCACGGCGCGCCCGCGACGACGGCCCCGGTCCGTCCCCCGTGGCCCCCGGCGGACGCGCCCCGCAGCGGCGACGGACGACCGCACCGACCCGTCGGTGCCACCGCGCCGCCCCCGGCGGCTTCGGCACGCGCAGGCCGTCCCACCGGGGTGTCCGGCCGGGGCGTTCGCACACCTGTCGGGTAGCGTCTTGTGGTCGATTCCGGCCAGCGACAGGAGAACCGCAGCGCATGGGCAAGAAGACGATCCACGTCTCCGACTTCAGCGGCACGGTGCTGCGTCCCGACGACGAGGTGGTCCGGGTCGTCGTGCTGGAGCATCCCGACCTGGTGGCCGGGCCCGTGCAGTTGGACGCCACCGTGACCGAGGTGGAGGGCATCGACGACGCCTCGCTCGACGTGGCGGTGGTCGAGATCCACGACCGGCACGCCGGCGGGGAACCGCGTCGGGTGGTGCTGACCGCAAGCGAGTTCGACGCGATGGCGACCGACACCCCGATGGCCCAGTTGCTGCGTACCGCCGAGCGGGTCCGTCCGCCGAAGGCCCGCAAGAGCGCCGAGAAGATCGACTACGGCACCCTCGACCACGCCGGGAAGCCGCACCGGGGGCGGGTCACCGAGGAGGAGGCCCGACTGGTGCGTGAGCACCTGGACGAGGTCAACAAGCGCCTCGCCGACGCCGGCATCCGGCAGATCGACCCGGCCGACCCGGAGCACGCGCTGCGGTACGGCTTCCCCACCGGGGACTGACCGGCCGGCCGGGCGCGCCCCCGGTGCCGCGCCCGACCCCGGCCCGCCGCGCCGGACGGCCGGCGGATCCCGCCGGGCGCGGCCCGGTGGCCGCGTCGGTCGGTCCGGTGAGCGACGCGGCTTCTACTCGCCCCCGGCGAAGCCGGCGAGGGCGGCGGCCACGTTGGCCTCGGCCCGGTCCTTGGTCAGACCGAGGCCGGACAGCACGCCCGTGCCGTCCTCCAGTTCCAGCAGGGCCAGCAGGATGTGCTCGGTGCCGACGTAGTTGTGCCCGAGCCGCAGCGCCTCCCGGAAGGTGAGTTCGAGGGCCTTCTTGCCCTGTGCGTCGTACGGGATCAGGTCGGGGACCTGGTCGGACGCGGCGGGCAGGGTCGCGGTGACCGCCTCCCGGACGGCGTCCGGGCCCAGTCCCTCGGCGACCATGGCCTTGGCGGCGAGGCCGTCGGGTTCGGCGAGCAGGCCGAGCACCAGGTGTTCCGGGCGGATCTCCGCGTTGCCGGCGCTGCGGGCCTCCTCCTGCGAGGCGATCACCACGTTGCGGGCGCGTGGGGTGAACCGGCTGAAGCCGGCGTTGGGGTCAAGCGTCGCGGCCGCGTCGGCCTTCGCGGCGGAGCGCTTCTGGGCGGCCTGCTTGCTCACCCCCATGCTCGTGCCGATCTCGGTCCAGGAGGCTCCGGAGCGGCGGGCCTGGTCGACGAAGTGGCCGATCAGGTGGTCGGCGAGGTCGCCGAGGTGGTCGGCGACGAGCACCGCGTCACTGAGTTGGTCGAGCGCGTCCGGCCGGGCCTTCTTGATGGCCTGGATCAAGTCGTCGAGGCGGACAGGATGCGGGAGCTGGGCGGATTCCGTCATGCGTCAACCATAGGTTGACGCAACCCCGATCGTCAACCGGAAGTTGACGATCGGGGTTGCCGGGTGCGCATCGGCACTCCGGTCATCCGTCGATCCCCGCCGCACCCGACCCGGGTGGGCCGCCGGCGCTCCGATAGCGTGCGGCGACGAACCGGGTCGGGTGACGTTACGGGAGGATCGGGATCATGCGGTTGCACGTCGGCTGCGCGATGTGGACCCACCGGTCCTGGCAGGGGCGGCTGATCGCCCACCCGCTGCCGGCGCACGAGCGACTGCGGCACTACGCCGGCTGGTGCGACGCGGTCGAGGGGAACACCACGTTCTACGCCACCCCGACCCGGGAGACCGTGGAGTCCTGGGCCCGGCAGACCGGCCCCGACTTCCGGTTCGTCCTCAAACTGCCGAAGGTGGTGACCCACGAACGGCGGCTCGTCGACGCCGACGCGCCGCTACGCGACTACTTCGACGCGATCGCCCCGCTCGGCGACCGGGCGCACGCCCTGTGGATCCAACTGCCGGGGTCGTTCACCCCGACGGACGTCCCCGCGCTCGCCGACCTGCTGCGTCGGCTGCCCGCCACCCACCGGTACGCCGTGGAGGTCCGGCACCCCGCGTTCTTCCTGGAGCCCGGCGCGACCCGCCTGCTGGAGGGGGCGCTCGCCGAGGCGTCCGCCGAGTGGGTCCCCTTCGACACCACCGCGTTCTTCCGCACCCCGCCGACCAGCGACGCGGAGCGGGAGGCGTGGACGAAGAAGCCCCGCCTGCCGTTGCGGACGGCGGCGCTGACCGACCGGCCGATCGTCCGCTACCTCGGCCGGGACGCCGAGTCGGAGACGGTCGAGGGCTGGCAGCGCTGGGTCGAGATCACCGTCGACTGGTTGCGGGAGGGCCGTTCGCCCACCGTGTTCGTGCACACCCCGGACAACGCCGACGCGCCCCTGCTGGCCCGCCGGTTCCACGACGAGGTACGGGCCCGGGTGCCCGCCCTGGCCCCGCTGCCCGAGCCGATCCCGACCGGGCCGCTCACCCTGTTCTGACTCCGCGCTCTCCGCCGGCTGGGGTCCGGGGCGACGCGCGCCGTCGATACCGAAAGTTTCGAGCATCCGATCCGGGTATCCCGTCGAGCGCACTTCCCACCGAACACCCCCATGCGGCGTCCCACCAGCGTCTCACCACGTCACCCGCACAGGACATTTGATTGACGTTTCTCAATGTTATGCCTACAGTTCCGAAAGAGTAACCGAAAGTTTACCGAAAAGATGATCGGCTCCGGCTGACCGCCGTGGCTTCTCCCCGAGCTGACGCAGGCGGTGCCGGACCGGCACGCCGACGAGCCAGGAGGAACCAGAGACATGACGCAGGTCGTCCTGTTCGCGATCGACATCTGCGCGGTGGCGCTGCTCGTGTTCGGGCTCTACTTCCCCCGACATCGACGCCGCGACCTCGTCGTCGCCTACCTGGGGGTCAACATCGGCGTCCTCGCGGTGGCCAGCGCCCTGAGCGCCAGCAACGTCGGTGCCGGGGTCGGGCTGGGGATGGCCCTGTTCGGCGTGCTGTCCATCATCCGGCTCCGCTCGACCGAACTCGACCAGCACGAGGTGGCGTACTACTTCTCGGCGCTCGCCCTGGGCCTGCTCGGCGCGCTGGGCACCCGCTCGGTCTGGCTCAACGGCGGGCTGATGGCGCTCATCGTCGCGGTGATGTTCCTCGGCGACCACCGCCGCGTGTTCCGGCACTACCGGCACCAGGTCATGGTGCTCGACTCGGCCCTCACCGACCACGTCGCCCTCGTCGCCCACCTGGAACAGCTGCTCAACGCCCGGGTGCACGTCGCCACCGCCCAGCGGGTCGACCTGGTCAACGAGACCACCGTGGTCGACGTGCGCTACTCGGTGGCCCGTCGTACCCCGGCGTCCACCCCCGGTTCACCGGCGCCGGCGGGAGCACGTCGATGACCGCGCCGCCGTTCACGTCGGTGCTGGCCGACCTGCCCTGCGTCGAACTCGCCGAGCTGATCGACCGGGCCGCGCTGCAGAGCCGGGTGGACCGCAAGTACGTCGTTCCGCTGGACGAGTTGCCGGGCCTGCTCGACCGGATCGCCCCGTACGCCCGGGTGCTGGACATCGGCGGCACCCGCACCGTCCGCTACGAGTCGGTGTCCTTCGACACCCCGTGCCTGGCCAGCGACCACGGCGCGGCGTACCGGCGGCGGCGGCGCTTCAAGGTGCGCACCCGCACCTATCTCGACTCGGCGGAGTGCTGGCTGGAAGTCAAGATCAGCGGAGCCCGGGGGCTGGTCACCAAACACCGGCTGCCCTACCGGACGGAAGACCGTCGTACCGTCCGGTCGGGGCGGGACTTCGTCGACGAGGCACTCGACCGCGAGTCGATCCGGTCCGCCCCCGCCGGTGGTCATCTCGAACCGGTGCTGGTGACCGGCTACCGGCGCACCACGCTGCTGCTGCCGGCGACCGCGAGCCGGGTCACCATCGACACCGACCTGCACTGGCAGGACGACCGCCGGACCCTGGGTCTGCCCGGGGTCGCCGTGGTCGAGACCAAGACCCGGTCGGCGGCCGGCCCGGTCGACCGGCTGCTGTGGCAGCGCGGCACCCGACCCGCCCGCATCTCGAAGTACGCCACCGGCCTGGCCGCCCTGCGACCGGACCTGCCGGACGTGCCGTGGCGGCGGACGCTGCGCCGCCACTTCCGCGACGCCACCGGGTCGGCCGCGCCGGCACCGGCATCCACCACCACCCGAGTCACCCAGGAGACATCGTGCGTCTGACCGTTCGC
>NZ_JBMDWU010000019.1:0-1959 GCF_048594385.1 Micromonospora sp.
TCGCAGTGCATCGCCTGGACGCTCGGCACGATCTCCTACTACGCCCTGCCCACCCTCGGCCCCGGCTTCCGCTACGTCCAGCTCTACACCGACCTGCCGGACACGCCGTCGCGGCAGCTGATGGACTCCCTCGACTTCACCCGTGACCAGGTCGTCGCCGGCACCCTGTCCAACGCCGTGCAGTCGGTGGCCGGCTTCGCCAGCCTGCACACCGCGATCACCATGCTGGTCGCGCTGATGGTGCAGTACACGATCCAGAACAAGTGGCTGCGCATCGCGGTCTGGGCGAACTTCGTGATCACCGTGATCGCCACGCTGTACTTCGGATGGCACTACATCGCCGACGACGTGGCCGGCGTGCTGATCGCGCTGGTCAGCTTCTACGTCGGCGGGCTGGCGAGCGGGCAGAAGTTCGAACGCGGGGGGCTGCGCTCCCACCCGACGACGACCACCTCGGCGGTGCCGGTCCTGCGCGACTGAGCGCCGGCGGCAGTTCCGTACTCCCGGGTGCAGTTTCACCGGCCGGCCGGGGCGGATTCGTGGGGTCATCGCAACCTGGGTGAGAGGGGTTGTGGGTGCCGCACGGTGTGAGGGTGTCGCGGGAGGTTCGTCGGGGGTTCTGGGCGGCGGTGCGGGCTGGGGCGAGGCCGTCGGACGCGGCGGTGGCGGTCGGCGCGTCGGACTCGGCTGGTCGTCGGTGGATCATCAACGCTGGCGGGGTGATGGAACGACGCGCCGAGGGAAGTGGGTTCCGGCTGTCCTTGGCGGATCGGGAGTCGATTGAGAACGGTTGTCGAGCGGGGCTGAGCTTCACCGTCATCGCCGCTGTGATCGGGAAGGCGCCGTCGTCGGTCAGCCGCGAGGTCGGCGGGCGGGCCGGACGAGCCGCCTATCGCGCCGACCTGGCCCAGCTGCGGGCCGAGGACCGCGCGCGGCGGCCGAAGCAGACCAAGCTCGAGACCCATCCGGTGCTGGCCCGGCGGGTGGAGGCGGGTCTGGTGGCGTTGTTGTCGCCGGAGCAGATCGCGGGAGAGTTGCGTCGAGAGTTCCCCGAGGACCCGGAGATGCAGGTGCACCACGAGACGATCTACCGCGAGCTGTTCGTCCAGGGCCGCGGCGCGCTGCGTGATGAGCTGAAGAAGTGCCTGCGCAGCGGGCGGGCCCGTCGGGTCACCCGCACCGAGGCGCGGGCCGCGCGGGCCAGCGGCCGCGGGCAGATCCCGGGGATGGTCAACATCGTCGAGCGGGAGGAAGAGGTCGCCGAGCGTCGGGTGCCGGGTCACTGGGAGGGCGACCTGATCACCGGCAAGAACAACGCCTCGGCGATCGGGACGCTGGTCGAACGGGTCACCGGCTACACCCTGCTGCTGCACCTGCCCGAGGGGCACGGCGCGGAGCAGGTCAGCGCCGCGATCACCGAAGCGATGACCGCGCTGCCGGCCACGCTGCGCAAGAGCCTGACCTGGGACCAGGGCAAGGAACTGTCCAAGCACCGCCAGATCGCCGAGGTCACCGGCCTGAAGGTCTACTTCTGCGACCCCCACTCGCCCTGGCAGCGCGCCACCAACGAGAACACCAACGGCCTGCTGCGCCAGTACGTCCCCAAAGGCACCGACCTCTCGGTACACAGCAGACAAGACCTCGCCTTCGTCCAGGACCAGTTCAACAACCGGCCCCGCAAACGACTCGACTTCGCCAAACCCTCAGAATTGATCAACGGTCTGTTGTTGCAATGACCCTGCGAGCCCGCCCGGTGAAACTGCCCCGCCGGGGCCCGATAGTCCCTGACGTTCGCGCGCGCCGTACGGCGTGTCGCGGGCCCGAACGTCAGGGACTATCGGCCTCGGGGCGCCCGCTGAGCGGAATCCCCTCCGGCTGGCGGACGAATGACACCGTTGTAGTACGTCAAGCCGACACGCCGGTGTTGTAGAAGTTTTGTGCCGTTTCGGTTGACGTCTC
>NZ_JBMDWU010000190.1:0-2459 GCF_048594385.1 Micromonospora sp.
GGGGGCGGGGGCCCAGTCGATCCGGGTGAGCAGCCGCCCGGTCGCCGGTGCGGGGGGCGCGGCCGGCAACCGGCGCATCCGTACCCCGGTGAGTTCGGCGACGACCCGGCCTGTGGCGTCGACCAGGATGGCGTCCGCGACGGACCAGGCGTCCCGCACGGCGGTACGGCGTACCCGGACGGTCACTCCGGTGCTGAGCGGGGACAGCTCGGTGTGCAGGGCGAGGCGGGCCACCCCGATCGGCAGCATCGGCCCCGGCGGGTCGCCACCGGTGAGGTCCTGGAGGGCGCAGCTGACCACCTGGAAGACGCCGTCGATCAGCAGCGGGTGGGAGTACCACGGCAGTGGCTGGGCCACCGTCTCCAGGGTCGCCTCGGCGGTACCCGTGCCGACGGCGAGCCGGCGTACGGTGCGGAAGTCCGGCCCGTAGACCAGGCCGGCGGCCGACCAGCCGGCGTAGACGCGTTCCGGCGGGACGGGTACCGGGCAGCTCACCGCCCAGGCGGCCGGCGGGTGGGTGCCGGACGGGATCGGTCCGCCCGACCCGGTGGAGACCGTCCGGCGGCCCCCGGGGGTCACCGCGCCCAGCTCGAACCGGGCCCGCTCTCCCAGGGTCACGTCGAGGCGGCCGGTGACCTGCTCGCCGTCGGCGACCGTGAACGGCCTGACGAAGGCGACGTCGACGAGTTCGAGCGGGCGGAACGCCCGACGTTGGGCGACCCCCAGCAGGGCCATCTCCAGTTGCACGGCGGCGGGCAGGATGCCGAGACCGCCGGAGCGGTGCTGGGCGATGAACGGCTCGTGGGCGGCGAAGGTCTTCTCGTAGGTTTCGACCCGGTACGTCACGGTCCCTCGCTCAGTGCTCGTAGTGACGGTCGAACAACGGGTGGCCGACTGCCCCGTCACCCGCTGCGGGTACGGAAGCCTCCGGCTCCGGTCGACGCCGCGCGGCGGAACCGGGGAACCGGGGTGCGCTCAGCTCCCGGCGCTCGAAGGGGTAGGTGGGGATGGTGGTGGTGCGGTGTCCCTTCCCGTGGTGGATTCCGGCCCAGTCGAGGTCGCCGTGGCCCTGGTTGTAGAACGACGTGATGGCGGTGTGGAGCTGGGTCTGGTCGTCGTGGTCGCGGCGCAGCGTCGGCAGCCAGGTCAGGTCGGTGTCGGTGAGGGTCGCCCGCGCCAGACCGGTCAACACCGGATGCGCGCCGATCTCCCAGAAGACCCGTCCGCCGGCTGCACAGGCCGCTTCGACCGCCTGGGTGAAACGCACCGGTCGGCGGATCCCCGAACCCCACACCTGGCCGTCGGCCACCGACCGGGCGTCATGCCAACCACCCGTCACCGTGGAGGCGAAACCGATCCGTGGCGGTGACGCCATCGCCTGCCCGAACGCCTGGGCGAACGGGTCCACCGCCCCGGCCATCGCCGCCGAGTGGAACGCGTGGCTGACCGTCAACCGCTGCGTCCGCAACCCCGACCCGGCACCGAACGCCTCCACCGCCCCGGCCGGGCCGGAGATCGTCACACTGCGCGGAGCGTTGAACGCCGCGATCTCCACCCCCGGAAACGACGGCAACACCGCCTCCACCGACGCCGCGTCGGCGAACACCACCGCCATCGCCCCGTCCGCGGGTTGCGCCTGCATCAACCCACCCCGTACCACCGCCAACCGCAACACCTCCGGCAACGACAGCACCCCCGCCGCCCACCCCGCGGTCAACTCCCCCACGCTGTGACCCACCACCAGACCCGGGCGTACCCCCCACGCCTGCAACAACCGCACCAACGCGACCTGCACCGACACGATCGCCACCTGCGCGAACCGGGTCTGCACCAGCTCGCCACCGCGCGCTCCGAACACCACCTCCCGCAACGGCACGTCCCCACCCGACGCCACCAGCTCGGCGCACTCGTCGAACGCCGCCCGGAACACCGGCTCGGTCGCGTACAAACCCGCAGCCATCCCCGGGTACTGCGAACCCTGGCCCGAGAACAGGAACACCGACACCGGCGGCTGATTCGACAACCGGGCCACCGGCCGGTCCCCACCCGCGACCGCATTCAATCCGGCGGCCAACTCCGACCCGTCAGAACCCTGGACCGCCACCCGGAACCGATGCGACGCACGACCCACATTCGCCGTGAAACCCACATCACCCAGCACCGACGAATCCACACCCGACAACATCCGCGCATACCCGTCCGCGAGCCGACGCACCCCGTCCTCACTGGCCGCGGACACCTTCACCACGAACGACTGCTGCGGCAGGGGTTCCCGGTCGGCCGGGAGCGGCGCCTCCTCGACGATGACGTGCGCGTTCACCCCACCCATGCCGAACGCCGACACCGCCGCCCGACGCGGCGCACCCGCCACCCGAGGCCACGACACCGGCTTGTCCGCCACAAAGAACGGCGTGTCCTCGAACCGGATATGGTCATTCGGCCGCACCACATGCAACGTC
>NZ_JBMDWU010000191.1:0-10986 GCF_048594385.1 Micromonospora sp.
GACGCCGTACCGGCGCGGTCGGCGTCCTGACCCGCGTTCGCCCGACACCACCGGGGGCGGGGGGGCCGGCCCCGGGGGGGGCGCCCCCCCCCCCGCCGCGGGGGAGGGCCCGCCCCCCCCCCCCCCCCCCCCCCCCCCCCCCCCGGTGGTGTCGGGCGAACGCGGGTCAGGACGCCGACCGCGCCGGTACGGCGTCGTCCACCGGGGCGTCGTCCGGCGCGTCCGGCCGGACGCGGACCATGGTCAGCACCGCCACGGCGAGCAGGACGGTGATCACGGTGCTGATCGCGCCGATCACGTTCAGCCCGTCGGTGAACGCCTCCCGTGCGGAGGCCAGCAGCGTCGCGCCGACCTCCCCGGGCAGCCGTTCGGCGGCGACGACGGCGGTGGCCAGCGTGTCACCCGCGGCGGTGCCCTCGGGGACGGTGACCTGGCTGCGGTAGACGATCGCGCCGATGCTGCCCAGGATGGCGACGCCGAGCGCCATGCCCAGTTCGGTGCTGGTCTCCGAGACGGCCGAGGCGGAGCCGGCCTGCTCGGGCGGTGCCGACCCGACGACGATGTCGGTGCCCAGGGCGATCAACGGCCCGCCCCCGGCGTAGACCAGGAGGAAGCCGACCACCAGCTGGGTGAGCCCGCCCTCGCTGCCGATCAGGGCCAGGCTCAGGTGCCCGACCGCCGAGACGGCCAGGCCGGCGGCCACCACGTGCGCCGGGGCGAACCGCCCGGCCAGCACCGGGGAGAGCATCGAGGTGACGATCAGCGCGATCGCCGCCGGCAGCAGCCAGAGCCCGGCCCGCAGCGGGGAGAGCCCCACCACTAGCTGGAGATACTGCGTGACGAACAGGTACGTCCCACCGGCGATCAGCATGCTGAACAGCATCGCCACCAGGGCGGTGGTCAGCGCGCGGTTGCGGAACAGCCGCAGGTCGATCAGCGGGCTGGTGAGGCCCCGCTGCCTGCGGACGAAGAACACGCCGACGGCCAGGCCGGCGACGATCGCGAGCACCGGCAGCAGGCCCGGGTCGTCCTTGGCCAGCTCCTTGAGGCCGTAGATGACCGGCAGGATGGTGGCCAGGGACAGCGCCACGCTGGTCAGGTCGAGCCGGCCGGCGTCGGCGTCGCGGTACTCGGGCAGCAGGCGCGGGCCGGCCAGCAGCAGCACCGCCATGATCGGCACGTTCAGCAGGAAGACCGAGCCCCACCAGAAGTACTCCAGCAACGCGCCGCCGACCACCGGGCCGAGCGCGATGCCGACGGAGAACATGGTGACCCAGACGGCGATCGCGATCCCCCGCTGCTTCACGTCCTGGAACATGTTGCTGATCAGCGCGAGGGTGGACGGCATCAGGGTGGCGCCGGCGATGCCGAGCGCGGCGCGCGCGGCGATCAGCATGGCGGCGCTGTCGGCGTACGCGGCGATCACCGAGGCGACCCCGAACGCGGCGGCGCCGATCAGCAGCAGCCGACGCCGGCCGATGCGGTCACCGAGCGTGCCCATGGTCACCAGCAGGCCGGCGATCATGAAGCCGTAGATGTCGATGATCCACAGCATCTGTGGCGCGCTGGGCAGCAGGCTCTCGCTGATGTGCGGCACCGCGAGGTGCAGGACGCTCATGTCGATGGAGAGCAGCAGCGTCGGTAGCGCCAGCACTGCCAGACCCAGCCATTCCCGGGGGCTCGCCCGGTGCTGCGGTTCGCTCGTGGTGCCCAAGGTGGTTCCTCTCTGGATGGTGCGGAGTGGTCAGTGCGTAAACATCGCACTGGGGTGGGACATTTCTTGATGTTCCGTCACATGGGGGAAACAAAGCTGTAAAAGATGTTCCGCGATGGTTGCCGCGGTGTCCGGGTCGTACAGGTAGAAGTGGCCGCCGGTGAACATCCGGCGGGAGAAGACCCCCGTCGTCTCCAGCGACCACAGGTGCAGCCGGTCGGCGACGACGACCGGGTCGTCCACGGCGCCCAGCGACAGGATCGGCACCGCCACCCCCGTCGGCGGCCGGTGGTAGGTCTCCATGGCTTCGAGATCGGCCCGGATCGCGGCCAGCGCGGGGCGCACCAGGTCCCCCCGGTGCAGCAGTTCGGGGCCGATCCCGCCGATCTCCACCAGGTGTTCCAACAGTTCGTCGTCCGTCCGACGGTGGGCGAACGGCGGCTCGCTGGGAAAACACGGTGGTTGGCGGGCCGACACCGTGAGCAGCCGGGGCGGCCGACCGAGCCGCTCCATCGCCCGGGTCAGTTCGTAGCCCAGCACACTGCCGAAGCTGTGCCCGACGACCGCGTACGGCAGCGGTGGCAGCTCCGCGACGGCGCGGCTGAGGCCGTCGACGAGCGGTGCCACCCGGCGCAGCGGCGGCTCCCCGGCCCGCAACCCCCGGCCGGGCAACTGGGCGACCAGCAGCTCGACCCCCGCCGGCAGCACCGGCCGCCAGGTGCGGAACGCCGACGGCCAACCGCCGGCGTGCGGCAACGCGATCAGTCGCGCCCACGGCCCGCCGCGGGCCGGGCGGGCGGCGTGGGACCCGCTCTCGACCGGGTGCCGCAGGCCCGCGCCCACCCGCATCAACCAGCCGTTCATCGGCTCCGCCCTCCTCATGCCAGCATCGGGTGGTGGGCCTCGAGGTGCTCGACCACGCGGCTCTGCTGCGGTCGCAGCCGTTGCCCGGGCAGGTGCTCCAACGAGTGCAGGAAGGGATCGGGCGGGGGTGGCAGGCCGGCGATCGCCGACGCGATGGCCAACACCAGCGTCGGCTGGTACCAGGCCGAGTAGCCGCCCTCGTGGACGAACACGATCCGCCCGCCGGTGAGTTCGTCGGCCAGCGCGCACATCGTCAGGGTCATCGCGTGGAACGTCCGGCTGGTGCACATCATCCGACCCATCGGGTCGTGGCCGCTCGCGTCGACACCGGCCGCGACCAGGACCAGCTCCGGGCGGAAGGCGCGTGCCGCCGGCACGACCAGCCGGGACAGCGCCGCCAGGTACGCCTCGTGCCCCGAACCGGCAGGCAACGGCACGTTGAGGGTGCGGCCCGCGCCGGCACCCGTGCCCGTCTCGGTGACCAGCCCCGACGCGGGTGGGAACAGCCCCTCCTGGTGGATCGAGACGTAGAGCACGTCCGGGTCGTCGTAGAAGGTGCGCTGGATGCCGTTGCCGTGGTGCACGTCCCAGTCGAGCACCAGCACCCGGCGTGCCCCGTGCCGCTGCGCCGCCCGCGCGGCGATCGCCACGTTGTTGTAGAGGCACAGCGCCATCGCCCGGTCCGGCTCGGCGTGGTGCCCGGGCGGCCGGACCAGGCAGTACGCCCGGTCGAAGCGCCCGTCGAGCACGGCGGTGGCCGCCTGCGCGCCGGCCCCCGCCGCCACCCGGGCGGCCTGGGCGCTGTGGTGGTTGACGTACGCGTACACCCCGGCGTCGCCCGCGCCGAGCGCGGAGGCCGCCTCGACCCGGGCGAGGTGTTCCGGCACGTGCACCAGCAGCAGGTCGTCGTCGGTGGCCGGCTCGGGGGTGACCGGGGTGTAGTGGTCCAGCACCCCGGCCAGCCGGACCAGTCCCTCGGCCCGGCGCAGATCCGGGTCGACGGCGTGCTGGCGCAGGGGTTCGATGCCCGGACCGACAGGCAGGTAGCCCGATCCCGGTCCGGGGTCGTGCCAGAAGCAGATCTCGTGGCTGTACCAGGCGAGCTTCGACATGGGCGACGTCCTCGGCGCTCGACATCGGGCCGGGGCGGGGGGCCGGGGTGCGCCACCGACGGGACCAGGTCGGCGGCGCACCCCGGACCGGACGCCGCCGGTCAGGCGGCGACGGTGGCCGGCGCCCGGGTCACCCCGGACACCTCGGCGATGTACCGGTGGTAGTGCTCCCGCTCCTCGGCGGGGGTGAGCTTGGCCCGGAACGTGGAGTCCAGCCAGCCCAGCACCTGCTCGGCCTCGGCCCGGGTGAGGGCCCGGTCGCCGAGTTCCTTCTCGAACTCCCGGATCCGGGCGGTCGGGGTCAGCACCCCCTCGGCGTAGCCGGTCTCGTCCGTGTTGTGGTTGCGGGTGCAGGCGACGGCCTTCAGGACGGCACCGAAGAAGGCCCTGCTGTCGATGTCACTCACTGCGTTCTCCTCTCGACGGGGTTCCTTCGCCGACCGCCCGGTCGGGCGGTCGGCAACACGGGTGGGTCTCGGTCGGAGCGCGCCGGCCGCACTCAGGACATGAGCCCGACCTGCCGGCCGGCCCGGGCGAAGACGGCGACGGCATGGTCGAGGTCGTCGGCGCAGTGGCTGAGGTTGACGATGGTGCGCAGCCGGGGCAGCGCCTTGGGCACGGTGGGATAGACGATGGGCTGGACGAAGATGCCCTCGGCCTGGCAGAGCCGGGCCATCTCCTGGGCCTGCCCGGCGCTGGCGCAGATGATCGGCACCACCGGCGTCTCGCTGGCCAGGGTGTCGAAGCCCAGACCGCGCAGCGTCGCCCGGTACCGGTCGGTGAGCGCCCGCAGTTCCCCGGTGAGCTGCGGGGCCGCTTCCATCACCTCCACCGCGGCCCGCGCGGCGGCCACCTGCATGGGGGTGCCGGCGGCGGAGAACATCCAGCCCCGGGCGTTGTTCTTCAGGGCGAAGATCAGGTCGCTGGAGCCGGCCACGTAGCCACCGGTGCTGGGCACCGTCTTGGACAGCGTGCCCATCTTGACCGCGACCCGGGCCGGATCGATGCCGAAGTGCTCGGTGATGCCCCGGCCGGTGGCGCCCAGCACACCGAGACTGTGCGCCTCGTCGACCATCAGCGGCGCGTCGTAGCGCTCACACAGCGCCAGGATGCCGGGCAGGTCGGCGATGTCACCGTCCATGCTGAAGACCGCGTCGGTGACCACCAGCTTCCCGGCGTCACCCGCCCGGCGCAGGGCGCGTTCCAGGTCGGTCAGGTCGTTGTGCGCGTAGGTGATCACGGTCGCGCCGGACAACCGGTAGCCGTCCAGGATGCTCGCGTGGTTGTAGACGTCGCCGATCACCACGTCGCCCGGCCCGACCAACGCGCCGATCGTCGCCACGTTGGCCATGTAGCCGCTGGTGTAGACGATGGCGTCCTCGGCCCCGAGGAACCGGGCGATGCCCAGCTCCAGCTCGCGGTGCAGGTGCAGGGTGCCGGCGAGCAGCCGCACGCCGTGCGCGCCGGTGCCGTGCCGCTCCAGGGCCCGCTGCGCCTGGTGGTTGATGTAGTCGTGGCCGATCAGCCCGAGATAGCTGTACGACGCGAAGTTCAGGAACCACCGGCCGTCGAACTTGATCCAGGCACCCTTGGACTCCTCGATGACCGGCTCGTAGAAGTAGTCGTCCTGGGCGATGACCACCCGGTCGTCCACCGACAGCGCGTCGATGCGCCGGTCGAGGAAGGAGCCACCCGGGTGGTCGCCGAGCCGGCCGGGCAGGGTGCGACGGGGAACCGACGCGCCGACCGGGACGGTGACGCCGGGTGGCCCGGCGGGCCGCTGCCGGGTGGCCGGCGGACCCGCCGCCGGCCGGTGCCCGTTCGTCCCCGGGTTCCCCGTCGCCGGACCGGTCCCCGCCCGGTGGCCGGGCCGGGGCGGGTGCCGGTCGGCGTCGTCGACGTCGCGGTAGCGGTCCCAGTCCGGCACGAAACGCGCCGACCCCGACGCGGCCGTCGGGTCCGGCGACGCGCCACCCGACCCGACAGGCGAGCCGGCCGGTACGGCGGCGGACCCGGACCGTCCGCCCACCGGCACGGCGGAGGACGGCGCCATCGGTACGGCGGCGACGGGGCGGGACGGGGCGACGGCAGGCGGGGCCGGGACGGGTGGGCCGGTGACGGGCGGGGCCGGGGTGGCGGAGGCCGGGCCCGACGGGTGGCGGGGCAGTCCTTCCAGGTGCCGGGCCAGCGCCCCGACGTCGGGGTGGTCGAACATGGCCACCGGATCGACGTCCAGCCCCTCACCGGCCAGCGCGGCGGAGACCTCGACCGCCATCATCGAGTCCAGCCCCAGTTCCAGCAGGTTGTCGTCGGGCGACACCCGGTCGACGTGCAGGGTCCGCTTCAGGATCGCCGACAACGCCGGCCACAGCCGGGTCTCGACGGGGGTCACGGTGGTCATCTGGTCGTCCTCCGGTTCGTCGACTGCGGACACGACGTAGTTCGCGGGAGCCAGTTCGAGGGTGTGCCGCAGCAGCGCGATGCCGTCGGCGGCGGTCAGTGCCGGGATGCCACGTGCCGCCGCGGCGTCGGCGATCCCCGCACCCATGCCGACGCGCCACAGACCCCAGCCGAGGCTGTACCACGCCTCCCCGGCGGCCCGACGGCGCGCGGCGTAGCCGTCGAGGTAGGCGTTGGCGGTGGCGTAGGAACTCTGGCCGAGGTTGCCGTGGGTCGCCGAGATGGAGGAGAACAGGACGACGAACCCGGGTCGCGCGTCGGCGGGGAACGCCTCGTCGAGCGCGTGCACCCCACCGATCTTCGGCCCGAACACCTCGTCGATCCGCTCCGCCGACAGGCTGCGCGCCAACCCGTCGCGCAGTACACCCGCGGCGTGGAAGACACCGTCGAAGGGTTCCGCGCCGCGCAGCACGTCCGGCAGCGTGCGGACGTCGGCGGCGACGATCCGCAGGTCGCAGGTGGCGGCGAGGCGGTCCAGCCGGGCCCTGGTCGGCCCCTCCGTGGGTACCGTGCGGCCGACCAGGGTGAGGTGGGCACCGCCCGCACCGGCCAGGAACTCCGCCACGTGCAGGCCGATGCCGCCCAGACCACCGGTGACGAGGAACCGGCCACCGGCCAGCGACCGGGCCGACCGCCCGGGCACGACCGGCACCGCCGGATGCGTGGGCGCGTACCAGGAGCCGTCCCGCCAGGCGAGTTCCGCCTCGCCGTGCCGTACCTCGTCGAGGGTCGGCGGCTCGGTGCCGCCGCCCAGGCCGATGTCGACGAGGCGGACCCGGGCCTGCGGGTGTTCGATCCGTAGGGTCCGCGCGAGGCCCCACAGCGCGGCCTGTCCGGGTTCGATCGACTCACCGACGGTGACCTGCTGGGCGGCGTTGGTGACGATGGTGAGGGCCGGCATGGGCGGCTGCGCCGCGAGCCGCCGGACCAGGGTGAACACGCCGTGCAACAGGGCGACGGCCGCCGCCCGGTCCCGCCCGCCGCGCGGTGCCACGTAGACCACCTCGGCGGGCGGCGTCTCGGCAAGCGCCCGGTCGAGGTGGACGTCGTCCAGGTCGGCCGGGGTGAGCAGGACGGGCCCACCCTCGTACGACTCGACGCCGGCCTCCCCCGACACCACCCAGGTCCGACCGGGGTCGGTTGCCGGTTCCGGGGTGGGAACCACCGGCCGCCAGACCACGGCGGTGACCGACCCGGCGGGCACCCGGTCGACGGGCACCCGATCGACGGGCACCGGATCAGCGGGAGGCGGGTCGGCCTGAGGCCGGTCGGTGGGTGCCGGGGTGGGGCGGGTCGACGGGGGCTGCCGGTGGGGGGCCGCCGGGGCGGTGGTCGGGCCGGCCGCCTTGAGGACGATCCGGTCCAGCTCCAACAACACCTCGCCCTGCTGGTTGCAGACCGTGGCCCGCCCGCGCCCCGCGCCGCCGGCCCCGCCCGCCGCTTCGGTCCGCTCGACCAGGGCCAGGACCGTGCCGGTGACCGGCCGGCGGGCGGTGATCCGCCCGACGTACCAGGGCAGGCAGGTGCCCGCCGTGCCGTCGTCGAGCATGCCGAGGCACTGGAAGACGCTGTCCAGCAGCGGCGGCGGGACGACGTGCCGGTCGGTCAGCCCGCCGGAGGCGCGGAGCACGGCCAGCATCCGGTCGGGCCCCCGGTGCGCGGCGCGGATCGCCCGGAACGTCGGGCCGTACGCGATGCCGCTGCCCCGCCGCCACTCGTCGACGGTGGCGAGCGGCACCTCGTCTACGCAGCCGGCGCGCAGCCCCGCCACGTCCCGGTAGCTCGGCGGGGCCAACGCGCTGCGGGTGGCCCGGGCCCGGCTGTGCAGGACCGGGCCGGAGCCGTCCGGCTGCCACGAGGCGAGCGTGCACTCCCCGGCCGGGGTGAGCACGGTCTCGATCTCGACCGACCCGCCGGGCGCGACCGGCAGCGGCGCGAGGAACGCCACCCGGTCGAGCTGCCAGCTCCCGCCCTCCCGGGTCGCCGCGCAGGCGCTGAGCATCGCGTCGAGTTGCGCCGCCGCGGGCAGGACCGGCGTGTCGCCGATCCGGTGGTCACGCAGCACCGGGTGGTCGGCGGCGAGCGACGTACGGTGGCCGCTCACAGCCGGAGGTCGAATCTGTCGGTGGCCAGCACCTGGCCGTTGACCTGGATGTCGACGAGGTGCTCGCCGGCGTAGTAGCGCCGGGTGGAGACCTCCCGGACCGGGTGCGACTTCTCCACCGTCCGGCGTTCGCCGGGGGCGAGGTCCAGCGTGGTCAGCTTGAAGACCTTCGGAATGCGCTGGCCGTTCTTGCGGACGTGGTGCACCACGTAGTCGACGGTGACGGTGTGCCGGCGGCTGTCGGTGTTCTCGACCTCCAGGCGGATCATGGTCGACTCACCGAGCGCCAGGGTGCGCGGGTGGAGCCCCATCGAGGGCACCCGGATGTGCTCACCCCCGGTGACGCCCACGATCGCCAGCGCCTCCTGGTTGCCCTTCTTGACCAGCGTGCGCAGTGCGTGCCGGACGATCCAGGTGGTCTCCGGGGTCGGGCTCTCCTGCGACCACCGCAACGCGGTGGCGACCGCGATGTCGGGCGAATCCTTGGAGACGTCGTTGAGGTTGTTCGCCACCGACTTGCGCACGTACTCGGAGGGGTCGCTGCGCAGCGGTTCGAGGATCTCCAGTACGGGCTGCGGGTCCCGGACGAAGGCGGTGAGCGTACGCGCCCAGGGAAGCCGGGGACGCACGCCCTCGCTCGCCAGCCTCCGGACGTTGTGGCTGGGGTCGCGGGCCCAGTCGGCGATCCGCTTCATCGTCAGCTCGTGGTGCTGCTCGATGAAGGGGCGGATGGCGTACTCGGCGGTGTGTCGTTTGGTGATCTCGACCAGTGCGTCGAGGGACACCTCGGGGTGGTCCAGGCCGTACTCCTCGACGAACCGGGCCACCGGCATGAGGTACCAGCTCACGTTGAACATCCCCTCGCCCTCGGCGAGTTCGTCGCCGAGAATGGCCAGGAGGATCTTCACGCTCTCGGGGTAGTCCTCGGGGAGCCGGCTGCGCAGCCCTTCCGCCAGGACGAGGACGCGGTCCTTCAGCTCCTTTCCGGGAATGCGACGCTCCACCTCGACGGCGTATTCTTCGACGTCGAAGTCCGGGTGAACCTCGCGGATCTTGCCGCCGATGAGGCGGGCGGCGTCACCGTTGAAGTGGCGCTTGAGTCCGTATTCCGTAGTCATGACATCCGGTCCTTGTCGACGTGGTTTTCCCGGGCGGGCGGATAAAGGCGGATCTTATGTCGGGATGGCTCCTGCCTCCCGGAAGCCGGGCGGGCGGGGGAGCCGTTCGACGCCCCGTCCACTCCACCGTGGACCCAGAATCTCTGCCGTTGGAAGGGGTAGGTGGGGATGGTGGTGGTGCGGTGTCCCTTCCCGTGGTGCACCCCGGCCCAGTCGATCTCACCCAGCCCCTGGTTGTAGAACGACGTGGCAGCCGTGTGGAGCTGCGCCTGGTCGTCGTGGTCCCGGCGTAGCGTCGGCAGCCAGGTCAGACCGGTGTCGGTGAGCGTCGACCGGGCCAACCCCGTCAGGACCGGATGCGCGCCGATATCCCAGAAGACCCGTCCGCCGGCCGCATAAGCCGCTTCGACCGCCTGGGTGAAACGCACCGGTTCGCGGATCCCCGAACCCCACAACCGGCCATCCGCCACCGACCGGGCGTCATGCCAACCACCCGTCACCGTCGAGGCGAACCCGATCCGCGGCGGCGACACCACCGCCCGCCCGAACTCCTCGGCAAAAGGCCCCACCGCCCCGGCCATCGCCGCCGAATGGAACGCATGACTCACCGTCAACCGCTGCGTCCGCAACCCCGACCCGACACCGAACGCCTCCACCGCCTCGACCGGACCGGAGACCGTCACACTGCGCGGAGCGTTGAACGCCGCGATCTCCACCCCCGGAAACGACGGCAACACCGCCTCCACCGACCCCGCGTCGGCGAACACCACCGCCATCGCCCCACCCGACGCCTGCCCCTGCATCAACCCACCCCGCACCACCGCCAACCGCAACAACTCCCCCAACCCGAAGACCCCCGCCGCCCACGCGGCCGTCAACTCCCCCACGCTGTGACCCACCATGAACCCCGGCCGAACCCCCCACGACTCCAACAACCGCACCAACCCCACCTGCACCGCCACGATCCCCACCTGCGCAAACCGCGTCTGCACCAACTCACCACCCCGGTCCCCCCACACCACCTCCCGCAACGGCACACCCGAACCCACCAACTCGACACACTCATCGACGGCATCCCGAAACACCGGCTCCGCCGCACACAACCCCGCACCCATCCCCGGGTACTGCGAACCCTGACCGGAGAACAGGAACACCGACGACGGCGGCTGATTCGACAACCGGGCCACCGGCCGATCCCCACCCGCGACCGCATTCAGTCCAGCGGCCAACTCCGACCCGTCAGAACCCTGGACCGCCACCCGGAACCGATGCGACGCACGACCCACATTCGCCGTGAAACCCACATCACCCACACCCGGACCATCGGCCGACGCCAACACTCCCGCATACGCACCCGCCAACCGCCGCACACCCTCCTCACTGGCCGCCGACACCTTCACCACGAACGACCCCTGCGGCGACCGTTCCTGGACGGCCGGAACCGGAGCCTCCTCGACGATGACGTGGGCGTTGACCCCACCCATGCCGAACGCCGACACCGCCGCCCGACGCGGCGCACCCGCCACCCGAGGCCACGACACCGGCTTGTCCGCCACAAAGAACGGCGTGTCCTCGAACCGGATATGGTCATTCGGCCGCACCACATGCAACGTC